>CBEVZO010000749.1:0-2481 GCA_965554365.1 uncultured Anaerolineae bacterium | reverse complement strand
TATCACCAGGAATATACAACGACGTATCCGAGGCATACGCCGCCGGAGCCACCACGAAGCCGTTCAACTCCTGCGTCTGCACGCCCAGCGCCGTCGCACGCTGCACGCGCCACGCCAGCGCATCCAACACCGCACGGTCATCCGCCATCCGCGCACCAGCCGACTCCGCCAACCCTACCGCGCGCACGCTCAGATCAAACACGCGCGCCGACTCCGCGCCGGATTGCGCACCGGAGTTCAACAAGCCTAACGCCGCGTCCAATTCGTCCGTCGCCGCGTCGAGCGTATCCAGATCGAGCGTATCCTCCGCCAACAGCGCCGCGAATTCATCCAGGCGACGCTCCGCGAAGGTCAGATGCAAATCCACCGCCCCCGCATCATCCGCCACCGCGAGCCGCGCATCCTCCGCGCCACGCTTCACCGGATACAGCGCCTCACCGGGCAGACTGTCCGCCGCCAGCCACGTCATGAGCAGCGCCGCGCCGACCAACAGCATCACCGCCGCCACCGCCCAACGCCGCACCTGTCGCCAGGGATTAGGGCGCACCGAAGTCTGCGCCGGAACCCGGGCCGCGACAGCTTGCGTCAACCGTGCCGCGATGCGATCCACGTCCGTGTCCGCCAGCACAGGATGCGGGGCGCGCGCCAACTCCCACGCCGCGCTGACTGCCGGATCGCTGCCCGACATAAACTCGACATCATCCCACGTTTCGTGTGGTTGCACTGGTTCACTCATCGCTACCTCGTAAATAATGGCGGCCTTTGCCATTCAAGCCCATCAATTTTGCCAGTTGGACCAACGCGCGGTGCTGCGCGCTCTTGATCGCCGTGACCGACTTCCCCATAATCTTCGCGACTTCCGCGTGACTTTTGCGCTCCACAAACCGCAGCAACAGAATATCCTGCTGTTCGTCGCGCAGTTCGCGCAACGCGGCGCGCAGTTCCGAGTGTTCCTCGGCGTTTTGCAGCAGACCCTCCGGCGACACCCCACGATCCGGTTCCGCGTCGGAGAGTTCCGTCTGCGGGCGACGGGTTCGTATACGATAATAATCCGCCACGCGCGCTGCCGCAATACGATACAGCCACGCCTCAAACGGCGCACCGTTGAGGGTGTAGGCGGGCAGCCCCTCGACCATCCGCAGGAACACTTCGGCGGTCAGGTCGTCGGCAGCCGCCGTTTCGGGCACACGATAGCTGACATAGCGGTAGATCGCCTGCACATGCGCCCGGTAGAGCGCGGCAATCGCCGCTTGATCACCCTCGCACGCCCGTCGGATCAGGCGAACGTCGGTTTTTTCTGCCATACCTCTATTATGCCATGCCGCCACCCAAGATTTCAATCACCTATATGTAAGGGTACTGTAACCGTTTCGGTTCCATTTCAGCGCTGGGTTTTCGCTACTCCGCCAACCGCAGCCTCCCACAATCCGTCCCGCCCGTCACATACAGCTCAAATGACACCGCCGCGCCCATACTATACTCTGCCCATTCTGCCTCATCGCTGAACGAACACTTGTGTCCCTCGCCATCGTCTTCGCGGAACTCCACCGTATATGTCTCGTGCTGGCGTCCCTCGCGCTCCTGACCATAACCGCCGCTGCCCGCTGCTAACGTAGCCTCCGGCCAATATGGAGTCGCTGCACCTTGCGCCCCCGACGCCTCAACGTTGCGCACCACCACCCACCGATCCACCGTGTAAGTACACCACTGGTCATACGTGGGACGGCTCTCATAGATCGGCACATCGCGACAGACCTCCCGGAACGAACCATCGCCGGTATCCTGCTGCTCACACACCTCTTCCTCGCCCACTTTGACCTGTTCACTGCCGCGCTCGCGGCGGTCGCAGGTCGTACCAGCAGCATCAGCGGGCACAGCCTCGTCCCATGCCTCATCCGTAATCCGCTGAAACGCCTCAATCTCAATCGTGTACTCCCACGTCATATCCGTGACCGTCCCGGCAGCCTCCTGGCGATACGTCACCGCGTAGATGATGCCCGCCACGATTAGCGCCACCAACGCGATCCCCCCGCCAATCGCCCACTGCTTGAGCGTCAGACCCCCGTATTTCTGCGCAGGTTGATCCGCCGCCACACGCGCCATCTCCGCCTCATGCTGTGCCTTGATCACATCAGGCCGTGTACCAATCGCGCCCCCCCCGGCCTCCAGATCATGCAGCGCCACACTCTCCGCGCTGCTGAGGTCCGCGCCGCACTCCCCGCAAAAGTCATTCGCGGCGCTATTGGGCTGACTGCACGCAGGACACGTCGTATCCGCGCCCACGTACTTGTGATTTTCCAGCCTGATCCACTCCTCGCGCGGCGGCATATAACGCCACTCCGGGTCTTGTGCCGCCCCACAATTCGGACAATGCCGGTGCGTCACGCCGAGCAGCTTTTCCGTCCCACAGAACTTACAATCCCAGAACATCTGATACGAGGTTTCACGACGCCCCTCATCATTCTGAGACGGCGTAGGTTT
>CBEVZO010000748.1:0-2481 GCA_965554365.1 uncultured Anaerolineae bacterium | reverse complement strand
GGTGCAAAACCGATCATGGCGCGCCACTCGTTTTCCAGGTCCAAAAACGGCACGCCCGTCACCGTTTCCAGCGCCTCGTACAGGTCCATACCACTGGTGGTCGCTTCCAACACAGCGACCAGCATCTCCGGCCCGCCGTAAGCCAGATTGATGTAGTTGATAAACGACGCGCCCACATCAAATGAGAGATTTGGGCAGCCATCCGCCGGGTGGTTGATCTGAAAGCCGATAGCATCCCCACTCAGCGAAGGAATGTCACCCGCCATCGCGAGTTGGCGCAGGCGTGCATCGTAGGGATAACTCGTCCAGGCCGCGTTCCATACCGCGTGCCCCGTTTGCCACCATACCGGGCCGACAAGGTTATACTCAGCTTGGTACAATAGTGATGTGAACCGGGTCGCCGTCCCCAGCACATCATGGACTTGCCGTTCCACCGGCCAGTTATCGCGCGGCTGCACCCAGGCGCAATCATCCAAACGCCGCGGAAGCTGCGAATTCGTGACGACCGCCGCCACCATGCCGTATTGCCCGACCTGCCGCCCTAGAAAATCATCCGGCAGCGCAACATCCGGCGGCACTAAGGGACGATAATCGTCCAGCGTCGGATACAGCACCACCACCGGGCGATAGCCCAACTCGCCGCCGTAGATTTGCTCCGAGCGCGCACGGTGCGCCGCGAACGTATCCGCGACCGTCGCCGCGATGATATCCTGATCGCCGTCATCAAACCCAAACCAGTACGCGACGACGTCGGCGCTCTCCATACGCTGCCAGACGTGCGTGGGATCGACATAACTCACCGTGTGCAGCGCCGTCTCAATCGATGCGCCACTGGTATCGCGGATCGCCCAGAAAAACGTGAACGGGACCCACGCCGGAAGTCCGCCGCCTTGCGCGATCGGCGCGACCCACTGTGCGCCATCCCACTCGGTGCGGAAGCCGCCAAACAGCCCACTCGGATACTGCAAGCGCAGTTCGACTTCGGCGATATCCCCGTTCGCGGACTGCGGGTTGATCGCGAATTCCATGCCAGACGGCAGCAGCGCCGTCGCCGTACTCACGCCGAGCGTGAACCCTTCCGGATCGTCGTACTCAAACGTGAACGTGGTGGGCGCGTCCGGCCCGCCAACGGTTTCCAGCGTATACTCCGCCGCATCCAACGGGAAAAGGGTCGGCGTAGGCAGAAGCTCACCGCCCTGGATGGGTGGCGCGGCTGCGGCTGGCAACAACATCATCGACGCCATGATCACAACCAGTACGGCGGCGAAACCTAACATAATGGGTGTACGGGAATGCATTGTTTTCCTCCCTGGAGACTGTTTATTGAACGCAGTATGCACATTATAGCAAAGAATCAAGCGAAGAATTTGGGGCTACATGTGGGTAGTGGCATTGAAACAATAATTGCAGGGGCGTGTTGCGCTACGCCCCTGCAAGAGATCAACGACGTGTCATTACGGACCTACAATCTGATCGCGCGTCACCCAACCGATCATGCCCATGCAGTCGATCTCGAAGTACGCGATATCGTCCAGCGTGCCCATGCGCAGAATTTCAACGGGCGTGTTGGCGAAACACTGCGGACCGGGCATCACACCCTCACCGGGAGCCGATCCCATCTTCACCAGCGGCGGCATCGCGGGCAGCGTGACCGTCTCGCCCACCACCAGCAGCGAATCCTCATACGGCAGCAGCGCCAGCGAGGGATCGAGGTCCGCCGCTGTCAGCGCCGGGAAGCCCAACGACACGCGCCACTCGTTCTGCACGTCGATAAACGGCTTGTCGGCCAACGCCTCGACCGCCTCCGTCATCGGCGCACCATCCGCCCATAGCTGCACCACAAACGCCACCGCATCGATCCCGCCGTAGTTGTGATACAGGAAATTGTAGAACGTCGCGCCCATCGAATACGCCAGCCGGTAACAGCCGTCCGCCGCCGTCGAATAATACGACGCCTGCTCGGTCAACGCGGGCAGGTCCGCGCCCGTCGCCGCATAGCGCCGCATCCGTTCCTCGTGCAACCGCTGCGAGTTCTCGATCCACTCCGCCTGCCCCTCATACACCCACACCAATCCGCCCGCGCCAGGAGCCAGCGCGTTCTGGTAGATGTGCGTGAACTCGTGCGAGATGATGCTGATCGTCGTATCAGTGCGCCACTGCATCGTGCGCGCCTCCAACGGGGCTTCCCAGAAGCAGCCGACGTTTTCCGGCGACGGTTCGAGGTCCATCAGCTTTTGCACGCTCATGCCGACCTCGTTGCTGTAATAGCCGCCAATGCGCCGCCCGCCCGAATCCGTCGCGTTCGCCTGAAACTCCGCAATCGTGAACGAATCAGGATAGATGATCACCGCCGGTTTTATGTCGATCCGCGCGCCGTAGATCGTCACCCAGCGCGGATCGTGCGCCGCGATGCTGTCCGCGATGCGCTGCGCGAAATCGTCGGGATCATCCTCCGCGAAGCCGCGCCAATACGCGATCATA
>CBEVZO010000747.1:0-2481 GCA_965554365.1 uncultured Anaerolineae bacterium | reverse complement strand
GTGGTCGCGGGGCCAGATTTGGATTGGCTGCCGGAAGACGCGCCGGTGATTCGCGATGTGGACACCGAGGAATTTCATTTTGGGCAGCGGTTGGCGGGGTTGATTGACGCGTATAAACTGTCGCCCGTGTTGTACTTTGGCGCGGGTAGTGCCCCGTTGCTGGAGCGCGATCTGTTGGGCTTGTTGCACGGGATGTTGTACCAATCGGAATTCGGGCGCGCAACGCGCATCCCCACGCATATCGCGCTGACCAATAATCTGCATTCTAGCGATTGGGTCGCGATCACGCATACGCAGGATGCGTTGCATATTGTGCGCCAGGCAGAGCGTGATAACGCGCTGGCGTGGATGCTACAAGAAAACTGGGAATACGATGTGCGGGTACTGTCGGGGGTGCGCCCGGCGTCAAGCATGGACCTGGATACGCCCTCCGATCTGGCGATTGTGCGCCGTCATCCGCAGTGCCCCGCGCACCTGACAAGTGCGCTCACTGATTCGTTGTTGGATTCGGTGCCGCTGGACCCGATCATCGACGTGGCGGCGCGGGATGGCGGTCGGATGGCGCTGGTGGGACGTGTATCACCGCGCGCGTGGCAGGCACTCAGCAAAGCGACGCAGGCGTGGATTCGCGTGTATTCAGAGGAACGCGGCATGGTCGCCAGTGAGCGTTTCGCGCGTGGCGAGGTGCGCTCGCTGCTGCATAAACTGTTGACGCTGCTCGGCCCGGAGGCATTTTTTGCGGAACTGGCGCAGATCGTCGATGCGGCGATTATCGATTCGCGCGTGTTGATGGCGGCCAGCGGGAATCATCCCTCGGATGCCGACCGTTTCGCGTCGGATTTGATGTTATGCGACCAGATCGAGAACGAATGGCTGCGCGCGTTTACGACTGCCGCCGCCAATGCGCCGATCCCCGTATTGTTAGGCGGGCATGGGGTCGTGGCGGGCGGTTTGTACGCGCTCACCGACGTGATTGCCGAGCGTCGCAGCCGCTAGCCACAGCCGTTAATTGTCATCGGCGCATAACTGCCGCAGATGCACGTATTTCTGGAACTCGTACCACGCCATCAACACGCTGAGCCGCAGCCCATGCAGCCCGTCGCGGTAGCCCCGCAACTGCACGTAACGCCAGATGAAATGACGCACCGGCTGCGTGATGAATTTATGCGGTTTGGGTTCGATGCCCTGATCCTTGAGGATTTGCGCATCATAGCGCACGTATTTGTTTTGTTTGCGGCGAAACTGCGCAACGCTCGTGTAGTTGTAGTGGACGAATGGTTCGCTGAGATGCCCCGCTTCACCCTCTAGTTGTACCACTTCATGCACCGGGCGCTCTGGATCGTAGCGCGCGTGCCCACGTTCGAGCAGGCGCAGTTGGTAGTCAGGTGACCAGCCGGTATGTTGCGTGAGTTTGCCGAAGATGTAATTGCGCCGGGGAATCCAGTAGCCATGATGTTCCGGCGCAGCAATCACCGCACGGATTTCTTGCTTCTGGGCCGCGCTGGAGCGCTCATCGGCGTCGATGAACAGCATCCAGGCCGTGTCTACCGCATCAAGCGCCGCGTTACGCTGTTGGGCGAAGTTTTGGAAGGGATTCTTGATCACCTCTGCGCCCATGCTTTCCGCGATGTCCGGCGTGCGATCCTGGTTGCTGGGGTCCATGATCACCACTACGCGGTCGGCCCATTGCACGGAGGCGATACAGTCGCGGATATTTTCTTCTTCTTCGTGGGCCAGGATAATGGCAGCGAGTTGGTCAGGCATAGTGTCCTCACAAAGTGTGGTGGTTCATCGGGTGAGCAACTGCTGCACTGTCTGGTAAGCGTTGATCAGTGCGTCATGTTGTGCCGTATCAAGTTCGCCGGACGTATGCGCATGGCGGGTCAGTGCGATCTGACGCTGCATTCCCCGTTGGATAATTAGTCGGGCGAGTAGACGTTTTAGGGGCGAATAGTAGCGCTCAAACAATAACCACCGGCTGCGCCACAGATTGACAACGCTCTCCGCACGTACCTGTTTGGTGCTTTGCCCGGCGAGATGTGTCACACGAGCTTCTGGCACAGTGTAGATTTCCCAACCCGCGCGCCGGATGCGCATACTCCAGTCGATTTCCTCGCAATACATGAAATACGCTTCGTCAAATAGCCCGGTTTGTTCAATCGCCTCGTGCCGCAGCATCATTGTCGCGCCGAGTGTGTGATCCACCGGAAACGGAGTGCCCACGTCGAGCAATGCGCGCGGATAACGTCCGTTGAATGCGCTTTCGTGCAGGCGTCCCGGCACAGGGAACAGGTCCACGAGCAGTTGCCGCAAGCCGGGAAAGTGAAACGCGCCGTGCTGGAACGATCCGTCGGCGTAGGCTAACTGCGCACCGACGATACCCGCTTCCGGCAGACTGAACAGCGTGTCGTACAGGGTGCGCGTTGCGCCGAGTTGGGTGCGTGTGTCGGAGTTTAGCAGGTAGACGGCGCGGGGCGCATC
>CBEVZO010000746.1:0-2482 GCA_965554365.1 uncultured Anaerolineae bacterium | reverse complement strand
CCTGTATTTTCTGTTGCTTTGACTTCGTTGTCGTTGTTCACGACCTCGTTTGCGTTGTCGTCAGCGGCTTCAGCGGCTTCGTCATCCGCCACCGCCTCAACTTCTTCACGCACCACGCCGACGGGGGGTTCTTCGCCCTTCGCAATCGCGATGAGGCGCTCAGAAGCGCGGCGGGATGCGATCTGCTGCCCGATATTCCAGCGGCTGGCTTCGGTGTCGAAAAAGGCGCGGAACTGACTGGCCGTTTCTGCGCCGCCCATCTGCGTGATCATAACTTCAATCTCGGCTTCAACGTCCTCGTCGCTGGCTTCCAACTTTTCCTGCTTGATGAGTTTGTTCATCGCCAGATCGCTCTGGGCGCGCTCAATGGCTTTGGGCTGGAGCGTGGCGCGGAATTCTTCTTCGGTCTGCTCAACGAGCTTCAGGTAGTGTTCCAGGTTCAGCCCTTGCTTCGACAGCACGTTTTCTTCGAGGTCTTTCAGCATATCGTCCACGTAGGCTTCCACCATGTCCGGCGGATAGTGGAACGTGCTGCTCTCGACCAGTTGTTCCACCGCTTGCTCGGCGACTTCGCGATCCGCGAGGGATTGCGCGCGTTCTTCAAGCTGCTTGCGCACGTCCATGCGCAGCTCGAGCATGGTCTCGAACTGGTCGTCGCTGATGCGCGTGGCGAGCGTATCGGACCATTCCGGCACGGTGCGCGCCTGTACCTTAATGATCGTGATCTCGACCCGCACACGCCGACCGGCAAGCTGTTCGTCTTCGAAGTCTTCCGGTATGTCGAGATAGAACTCGATGTCGTCGCCCGCCTGCCCATCGACGATTTCTGCCGAGAAGCCCGGCAGCAGGTCTTTGTCGTCGTCGCGCAGCACACGCGTCAGATCGTGTTGGTGGAAGATGGGGCGTTCGGGTTCGTCGTCGTCAGCTTCGGCTTCAGCGTCATCGTCCGGCGTTTCTTCGCCGGTTTCAGCGGTTTCAGACTCTGCGGCTTCCATCTCAGCGATTTCTTCTTCGTTCAGCAGCAACCCGACATAGAGGTGGCCGATTTCTATCTGGTCTTCCATACGGGCCGGGCGATCCACATCTTCGATCACCGCTTCGCCTTCGAGCAAGGTTTCCATGGCGTCGTTCACCATCTCGTCGAAGACCTCTGGTTCTTCGTGGTCCACGCGGATCGTGCGGTAATCGCCCAGTTCAACTTCCGGGCGTTTGGGCACGGTGAACACAAGCTGCTTGCCTTCTTCCCCGACGTCTTCCAGGCTGCCCGGCGCATATGGCTCGATCTCGGAAGCGTCCAACGCCTCTTGGTAGATGTCATCAAGGATGACTTGCAACGCCTCGTTGAGCACGTAATCGAAGCCAAACATATTGATGACGACATTAAACGGGGCTTTGCCGGGACGGAAGCCGGGAATGCGTGCCTTCTTGGATATCTTGCGTGCTGTCTGACGCATCGCTTTTTCGACGCGTTCCGACTCGACTTCGACCGTCAGTTTGGCAGTGTGGTTTTCCAGATGTTCTGTGTGAACGTTGACCATAGCGTCCTTCGCTTACTCGCAGTGCCGCGATTATAACATTTCGGAAAATCAGCGACCATACGCCGCTGGGGTTCTAACAGCGCTCTTATGCACAAAAACAGGGCGCAGCAGTGCGCCCCGCACAGTGGGGAAGGTGGGACTCGAACCCACACGGATTGCTCCACATGATCCTAAGTCATGCGCGTCTGCCAGTTCCGCCAATCCCCCATGGGGTTGAGCGCTCATTATAAAGTGGAAATTCGGTTTGGGGAAGGGCAAAAAATGAGGCGAATATTTGGTGTTTGATGTTGCGATGGGCCGCGAGCGTATAACGGCGTGTATTTCCTGCGATCCCCTAATTGTTGGGGGCTGTAGAAAAATGCACCGTGTAGTACGCTGATCGGGTATGTCGGGCAACAATTAGCACTGGTTTGACACTGGTTTAGCACTGATGAGGAGAAAAGCAGAACGTGACACAGCGCAAACAAAATTACGGGTTGTTGATGGTGTTGGTGTTGGGTTTGGCGTTGGGCGTTCCGCTGCCGTTACGGTCGGCTGCGCAAGCACCTGCAGTGACGATGGTGCTGGATGTGGATGCTGCTATGGGCTGGCAGTCCAGCCAACTGATGATCAGCGCGGGCGATCATGTGGTAATTGAGTATGTGTCGGGCGAGTGGCGCGCGGTTCCCGACGGTCCCTTCTTTGGTGCTGATGGGGGCACATCATTTGTGTGTGTGGGAGATGATTGTGTAGAGGCTGTGCCGGGGTTCCCGCAAGGTGGGCTAGTGGGACGTATTGGTTCAGGCGCTGCTTTTGCGGTGGGCAACCGGCTTGACTTCACGGCTGATTACAGCGGTGTGTTGCAACTGAATATGAACGATGCGGGGATATGGGATAACGTGGGCGCACTGACGGTGCGGATTATTGTCGAAACTGCTGGCGATATGTTGTTGCCTGAGGTGGCG
>CBEVZO010000745.1:0-2484 GCA_965554365.1 uncultured Anaerolineae bacterium | reverse complement strand
CCTGTGCCACCGCACCCATCGCGCGCACAATCTCGATGATCTGCCGCAGCATCTCGGCGGTACGTTCGGGCTCGCCACGCTGCATGTAGATATAGCCTATGTTGCTCAGTGTGACCGCTTCACCCACCCGGTCCCCCACTGCGCGCTGGATCGACAATGCCTGCTCGTAATACTCTAGCGCCAACCGCTGCTCGCCCAAAACACCGTATACCATCCCCATGTTGTTCAGCGTCGCTGCCTCCCCCACCCTGTTCCCCACCGCGCGACAAGCTGCCAGCGCCTGCCCGGAGTATTCCATCGCCTGCCCCAGATCACCCAACTCACGATACATCACCCCGATACCGTTCAGCGTCATCCCCTCGCCCTCCCGGTCTCCCACAGCACGCAAGATCGGCAACGCCTGCCAGTAATACTCCAACGCCCGCTGCTGCTCGCCCAATGTTCGGTATACCATCCCAATATTACTCAATTTGAGCGCGACATTCCCTCGATTGCCCAACTCACACGATATCGCCAATCCCGCCTCGTGATAGGCCAACGCGATCTGCATCTGCCCGCGCTGATCGTGCCACGATCCCAACGCACTAACCAGCACACTTTCTCGCTCCCGATTCCCGTCCAACCGCGCACACGCCAGACCCACCGCCAACCAACGCCGCCCCTCCGCCACACGGCGTTGGAAGACGTAACTTTTTACAACAACGGCAAAATCACTCCCGCGTTCGATCAACGCCGCCACCATCTTCGACGGCTCCTCGCCCACAATCTCCCGCCGCAAATCGTCCATAGTCTCCGGTGGTTCTGGCCCCGCGAGTGCCTCCACTGGCGTATCGCCCAGCACAATCGCCTGTACATAGCCGGGGATTAACGCCCCATCCGGCCCTTCCATGCCCGCCAGCGCATCGCCCAGGTGATGAATATGATCTTTGTCGATCAGGATGTTAGCGTCCCATTCTTCGGGTGGCAGATCGTTAAACTGCCCCGCAATATCATCGATCACATGCCGCGAATAACGCCCCAGCGCAGCGTCCTTCTCCCCTGCGTCGTAGGCCAGCGCCGCCGCATACGTGCGCAGCAGCATGTGCTGCTCGTAACGCCCCGGCAAGTTGTCCGGTTGGCGCACCAGTCCCGCCCCGACCAGCGCATGCAGCGCGTCTTCCGCGTCTTCGAGCGAATCATCATTTTCAACATCAATATTCCACGTCGCGAACGCCGTCCGCGCCCCGAACGTCGCATCCGGGGCCAGCACACCCAACGCCCGATATTTTGCCTGCTGGTCCTCCGTCAGACGCTCGTAGCTCATATACAGCGCCGCTTCCAGGCTGTCGTCGCGCGTGCCCTCGTCCTGCGCGCCGAGCCGCAGCAGCTTGAACGGCGTCTGCTCCCCCGTGAGATGCTTGCGCAGCCGGTCCACGTAGCGCGCCGCGTCATGCCGCCAGTGCATGATAATCTGCCGCGCCGCGAGGTCCAGCGCCAGCGCGTGCCCGTTCAGCAATTGCACAATTTCGGCGATGCACTCGCGCAGTTCATCGGGATCGATGGTCGCGACCCGCAGCCGGTCCTCGATCAGCGCATACGCGTCCGCGTCGGTCAGGCGCTCTAACGGATACCGCCGTCCCAACGCCGCGACCTTGCTCAGGCGCGTCGTCACGAGGCACGCGGTCCCCTCCGGCAGCGCGGCGCGTAGCTGCGTCACCGGCGCGGGATGCCACACATCATCGAACACCACGAGCAACCGTCCCGGCGCATCCGCGAGCAGCCCGCGCACGAGATCGGGCGTCAGCTTGTCGTAGGGGATATGGCGTCCCTGCTGATGATGCCCCGCCCACGCCGCCAACACGCGCGGCACTTCCGTCTCCGCGTGACGCGCTTCCGGCCCCAGCGACACCCACAGCACGCCGCCGGGGAACTGCTCCTTGAGCGCGTGCGTCATATGCTGCGCCAGGAACGTCTTGCCGATGCCGCCCGTCCCACTAACGACCGTCACCGGACCCTCGCCGTCCGCCAGCAGATCGGTGAGCGCCTGCTGATCGTCCGCGCGCCCGACGAAGTTATACGCCAACGACGGCCCGACCGGTCGCCGCCACACGCCGACGGTGCGCTCCTGTTCCTCCCCGGTGATGTCTTTCACCGCGTGCGCCAGCGCCGCCACGACATGCGCCCGCAAATCCTCTGACGTGGTGAACTTCTTGATCACGAATTCGTTCGTCACCTGCCCCTTGAACGTTTTCAGCAGCGCCGCTTTCTCCGGCTCCTTGTCAACGTGGGGATGCGCGTCCGGCCACTCACATTCCTCGTCCAGCACAAAGCACAGCATCGGGATACCGCGCGCTTTGGCCCACGCATATTCCAGCGCCGTGATTGAGTTAGTCCCATCGCCGCCCTGCTCGGACGTGGGCACCCAGCCGTAGCGCTTCGCGTAGATGCCGACGAAGATTTCCGCGTCATCCACCGCGCGGCGGCACTTGTTCACAGCGGATATTC
>CBEVZO010000744.1:0-2489 GCA_965554365.1 uncultured Anaerolineae bacterium | reverse complement strand
TCTGTCGCGTCGTGGTCGGGATGCACAAACATGCGCAGCTCGAATTTCTGCGGGTGGTAGGCTTATTGATTCTGGTAGGTTTCGACAAACGCGATCACCTGCCCGTCGCGCAGCACAAAATCATAGTAGCAGGCGTAATCAGGATCGCGCGTCTGGTCGTCGTGTTTCCATTCTTCCACCGGGTCCGGCGGTTCGTTAAACACGGCGGCGTTGATATCGATTGCCAGGCGGTAATCGTCGTCGGAGTAAGAGAAGGGGCGGATCGTAAGCATAGGTGAGTTTTCCTTTAGAAGTTACACCGTTACGCGAGAAATGTTAGACTCGTATGGTTGCGTGCCTTTAAGCCCCCTTTCTCCAGCTACGCTGGGGAGAGGGGGTTGGGGGAGAGGGGCCGAATTACCGCGTTTCCATCGAGCGCCCGGCGCGCAGTTCCTTCTCCGGCTCATCGAAGCGCTGGTAGAGCGTCATGCCCGCGCGTTCGTACAGGCGCACGGCACCGGTCAGGCTTTGCGTGTCGACGCCCAGAATGACGCCGGTCTTGCCGCGTTTATGGAACGCAGTGAAGGTGTGATACAGCAGCCCCAGCGCGATGCCCTGTTTGCGTGCTGATCGCCGTACCCCGAGGCTCAACAACCACGCGATATCGGCGTCTTCCGGCACACGCGGATCGCTCAGCGAAAAGCCGACGATCTCGTCGTTGCGCAGTGCCAGGAACCAGTTTTCGGGGCTGAACAACGCGGATTTTATGCGGTGTTGCATCCGTGCGTAGGCTTCGTCTGGCGTGCGCTGGACGTGCCCCCAGTGATCGCGGAACACTTCTTCCTCGACCTCAGCCAGGGCACGGGCGTCGGTTTCCGGGTTGAACGGGCGCACAGTCACATCCGCCGGGAAGACGGGCGCGGGCGGTTGTTCGGTGAAGCGGATGACCAGCTCCTGAAAGTGGCGCGTCACCGCGAAGCCGCACGCGTTGAACAGACGTCCGGCGCGCTCATCACACCAGATCACCTCGCCGCGCATCCCGACGCGTACACCGTCCGGCGCATCGCTGATCCGTTCGCGGGCGCGAGATTCAGCCCATTGCAGCAGTTGCGTGCCCAAACCCTGCCCGTAATGGTCAGGATGGACAAAGCCCCAGGGGTAGCTGTTGACGTAGGGCGGCGGAGTCGCTATGCCGATATAGCCCGCTACCGTACCCGCTGCATCCACAACGATGCGCAGGTCATCGGCGAGCGTGATGTGTGGGGAGTTCCAGCGATCACGGAGATCGTCTTCGCCTTCGAGCAGGCGATTGACTTGGTCGTGCCCGTAGGCGGTCAGGGTGGCGAGTACAGCCGCGAAATCGTCCCAGGTGGGCGCGCGGAATTGATAGGCAGTCATGCTTGTATCCTCTATGGTGGTTAGTCAGCAGTGGTTAGTTTTCAGTACACAGTCCAGCCACGCCCCACATAGGGGCACGCCCGCAGAATACGCGCGACGCACCACAGGGCACGCTGCCTGGTGTTTAACTAACCGCTGTTGGCTTGGCAATACGCTACTGGCCCGTGCGATCACACGGGAAAGCGAAACTTTATCGTAGCTGGTAGTGAAGGTGATTAGAGGATTACAAGATCAACATCGCTGCACCTGATACGGTGAATGAAGAGGTCGCACACTTGCGACCGCATGCGCCCATCTTACCAAATGTGGGACGGATCGGCAATGCGCAACTGGCGGTCGGTTCACGAACGAGTTGTCAGCAGCTTGCCGTGTGTAAATCCAACCTCACCCCCCGACCCCCTCTCCATCCAAGATGGTTGATCTCGCTGGCGCTCGCTGCAACCTATGGAGAGGGGGAGCAACCTGCGCGGCAAAGTCCCCTTTCCGCCTCGCGGGGGTCGTAGCTTCGCTGCGCGGGATTATAGGGGAGGAGCAAATGATACACGATGTGCCTGACAGGTTGATGCTGTTGGCGAATTGCATGAGAGGGTACAAATAAACACAGAATTTCGGTTTTAATCCGTGTTCATCCGTGTCCCATTCTTGTTTTTCTGAATTTGCCAACAGCATCAGGTTGTTCGTGGACCCTCCCAACTCAACCCACCCTGTTATCACACTCAGAACACGCTATAATCAGACTCGCGCTAGTAAACAGTAAACACCCTGTGCAACGAAAGTCACCAAACCGTATGATTCTCCAACCGATCACACCCACTCCGGACCAGTGGGATACCTTTGTCACGCAGCATCCGCGCGCGCACCTGCTGCAACTCTGCGCGTGGGGCGATCTCAAAGCCGCGTTTGGTTGGACACCCGTCCGTGTGGCGCTCGCCGATGACACGGGGGCGCTGGTCGCCGGAGCGCAACTGCTGATCCAGCGGCTCCCGCTGCGACTGGGCACGCTGGCGTATGTGCCCTACGGCCCACTGGTCGATTGGGCGGATGCGGTCCAGGTCCGCGCATTGCTGACGGCGGTGGATCAGACTGCGCAACAGCACGGTGCGGCGTTCGTG
>CBEVZO010000743.1:0-2490 GCA_965554365.1 uncultured Anaerolineae bacterium | reverse complement strand
AAAATACAGGTGACGCTGGCGACGCTAACGATGACAAGGCAGACGCCGCGCCTGAGTCTGAGACTGACGAACAAGAGTAGCGATGCGGCAGCGCCACGCGGGTGATCTGCCGCCAGCACACACAAGGAGCCATACACATGGACGTGCATAACGGTCTGGTCCCGATGGTCATCGAAACCAGCGGACGTGGGGAGCGCGCATACGATATTTTCTCGCTGCTACTCAAGGAACGCATCATCTTCCTGGGCACGGGCATCAACGACCAGATCGCGAATCTGATCGTCGCGCAGTTGCTCTATCTGAGCCGCGAAGACCCGGAACGCGAAATCCAAATGTACATCAACTCGCCCGGCGGCATGATCTACGCAGGCCTAGCGATTTACGACACCATCCGCCAAATCTCGGCCCCAGTGATGACCGTCGCGGTCGGTCTAACCGCCAGCTTCGGCACGGTCCTGCTAACCGCAGGCGAGAAGGGTCGCCGCTTCGCGCTGCCGAACGCGACGATCCACATGCACCAGCCCTGGCAGTCGGGCGGCGGTGGTCAGGCGACCGACATCGACATCCAGGCGCGCGAGATTCTGCGCCAGCGCGATCTGCTGAATGGTATTCTCTCAGAGCGCACCAGTCAGCCGATTGAACGCATCGAAGAAGACACCGACCGTGACCGCTATATGACGGCGCAGGCGGCAGTGGAATACGGCCTGATCGACAGCGTACTCGAACCACCGATTGCCGGTAAAGACAAAAACAACAAAGACAAAAAAGCCAAAGAAGAATAAGACTCGATCATCCGCAGCATAGGATTCGCCGTGCATGGTGAGTTTTCTGCGCAGGGGCGTATAGCAATACGCCCTTGCACGCATAATCCGCCCGCCCGCGCCCATGACTGCGTCAGCGCTACGAAGGATAGACTGTGAGCTACCTGCTCGGACCCCAACGCTGTTCGTTTTGTCGCCGCTCGATTGATGAAGTAGGGCAGTTGATCCCCGGACCCGACGGCATTTTCATATGTGACGATTGCATCCGCCTGTGTTACGACATTCTGCACGATGGCGGAAAACCCGGCGCGGAGGGTTCGGATCGTGAGTTTCAGATCGAACGTGTGCCCCCGCCCCGCGAGATTCTCGAAGAACTCAACCATTACGTCATTGGGCAAGCCGGAGCCAAGCGCACCCTCGCCGTCGCCGTCTACAACCATTATCTGCGTGTGAATGCAGGCGGCATGATCGCCGATGTTGAGATCGACAAAAGCAATGTGCTGCTCATCGGACCCACCGGCAGCGGCAAGACCCTGCTCGCGCAAACACTCGCGCGGCGGTTGGATGTGCCGTTCTGCATCTCCGACGCCACCTCATTGACCGAAGCGGGCTACGTGGGCGAGGATGTCGAAAACATCCTGGTCCGGCTGCTACAAGCGGCGGATTACGACGTGGCGCGCGCCGAACAGGGCATCATCTACATTGACGAGATCGATAAGATCACGCGCAAATCCGGCGGCAACCCGTCGATCACACGCGATGTCAGCGGCGAAGGCGTCCAGCAAGCACTGCTCAAGATCATCGAGGGCACAGTCGCGAATGTACCTCCGCAGGGAGGACGCAAGCACCCGCATCAGGAATTCGTCCAACTCAACACGAACAACATCCTGTTCATCTGCGGCGGCACGTTCGACGGTCTGCACGAACTCGTTGCGGAACGCATAGGCGCTAAGGGCGCGATGGGCTACGGCAAAGCAGGCCGCGCGACCAACGTCACCCCCGCCGAACTGCTGCACAAAGCCACACCGCAAGACCTGATCAAGTTCGGCCTGATTCCCGAACTCGTGGGGCGTCTGCCCGTACTCACAGTCGTCGATCCGTTGGATCATTCGGCGCTGGTGCGTATCCTGACCGAGCCGAAAAATGCCATCGCGCGGCAGTTCAAAGCGATGTTCGAGGTAGACGGCGTAGAACTGGTCTTCACCGACGACGCGCTCGAAGAAGCCGCCGACATGGCGGTGGCGCGCGAAACCGGTGCGCGTGGTCTGCGCAGCATCATCGAGAACGCGCTGCTCGACGTAATGTTCGAGATGCCCACACACAAAAACGCGATCAAGCAGGTCGTTGTCGATGCAGACGCCGTCACGCGGAGCGGTCGCCCGCAGATCATCCTTGAAGATGGCGCACAGATGGAATGGCGCGAGGACGGCTCGCTGGACGACAGCACCCTCGGCGACGCCGCCTAATATTCGCCACACCCAACTTGACACACCTCACGTCCCTGTCCATACTCGATAGGGACGTTTGATTCACGAGGGTTGCCATGTGCCTGTTACGCTTTGGGAAACTACTGATCGGACTGTTGCTGATCGTGTGGGGTACGTTCCCCACGCCGCTGCCTGCGCCCATCACTGCACCCGCCTGCCCTACGCACGCGATCCAGTTCACGCAAGATACCGGCTGTCTGAACGATGGCAGCGTCGAGTTCTGTATCCCGGCTGATGATCCG
>CBEVZO010000742.1:0-2491 GCA_965554365.1 uncultured Anaerolineae bacterium | reverse complement strand
TTGAGGGCGCGGCGGGCGATCATATCGTCATTACGATGGTCGATCTCAGCGGCGCGGGTCTGATCGATCCGATGCTGTATTTGCTCAACGCGGACGGCCACGATCTCGCGGCGAACGATGACGTCGGTGCGATCCGCCCGGAGGGTCTGACCCAGCGCGACGCCATGATCGACTTCGTGCTACCGAGCAGCGGCATTTTCACGATCCAGACGGGGCGCTTCGGCGGGCGCGGCGAGTACATCCTCTCGCTGGAGCGGGTGGAGTAGCTATACTCAACCTCTGCGAATTCAGGCGCACACTGGCAGCACGCGGTGTGCGCCCATTTGTTCTAATAGTTAGCTTCTTGGTATAATACAGAACAATGGTGAGTGTAAGGAATTCGGTGGTCTATGGGACGCAGAAAAATCGCATTTGGCTGGTATGGAGGCAAGTACAGCCACCTTGAATGGTTGCTACCGTTGCTGCTATCCAGTCAGCACTATTGCGAACCGTTCGGAGGCTCCGCTGCCGTTTTGATCAACCGCCCGCCATCGCCCGTTGAAACTTATAACGATCTTGATGGCGAATTGGTGAATTTCTTCCGCGTGTTGCGTGATCAAAAAGAGGCGTTGATTGAAGCTATTGGTCTTACGCCGTTCGCGCGCGAAGAATTTGAAGAGGCCATAAACGCTAATGTGGACGAATTATCCGATCTGGAACGCGCACGTCTGTTTTTCGTGCGTGCCCGGCAGGTACGCACCGGACTCGCGCAAACGGCTAGCACGGGGCGCTGGGCGCACTGTCGCCTGACGTCACGTGCGGGAATGGCTGGCGCGGTGTCTCGCTGGTTGGGCAGTGTGGAAGGCTTGCCCGAAATTGCGCAACGTCTGCTAAGGGTTCAAATTGAAAACGCACCAGCGACGGATGTCATTCAGCGGTATGACAGCGAGAAAACCCTTTTTTATTGCGACCCGCCCTATCCCCACGAGTCACGCGGGGATAGCAGGGCCTATCGTTATGAATTGACCGATCAGGATCACCGCGCACTGGCTGCCGTGCTGCACGCGGTACAAGGCATGGTTGCGATCTCTGGTTATCGTAGCCCGTTGATGGACGAATTATATGCAGACTGGTATTGTACTATCGGCCCGACCAAGCAAACACACTCGGTCAAACAACCACGCCAAGAAATTTTATGGACCAACTATAATCCAGCGCATATTGGAGCAGCGCACTATGCTTCAGACAGTACAGATGCACCCGTTCCTGTGCCCAGCCAGACGCCACTTTTTGAATTGAGCGATCTCCATGACGAATAAACTGTCGCCCGAACATATCCTGAAAGCCGCATTCGACAGAGCGCAGCAGCACGCGGAAAACCCGATCATTGCCGACGAAACGCTGGTGACAACTATCGCATACGTCACGCGCGCAACCATCGGCGCTGGCGTGCGACTGCTGCTGGCATGTGCGTTGGCAAAAGCACATACACCCGCTATCGATATTCGTAAGCCTTTTACCAACCTGGGCGACCGCTCCTACTCTGGACGGCGGTACGATGAAAACTTTGTGACCGGCTTCATCCGTAGACATGAACTGCCCTGCAATGTAACAACGGCGTTTCTGACCCCTGCGCTGCGCACAAAAGTCGCAACGCCTTTGCTGCCGGGCACTGATCTGGGCGGGCGTGATCGACGGTTGTACGATGCCGTGATCGAACTCCTGCATCATGTAGAGGAAGGGCATCTAGATACACATGATCTGCTCGCGGAAACCGTGCGCCAGATTCTTATGGTGAAACACGAACGCGAACAGCGCATTGCTTCGTTGTTGCGCGACCTCAAACAAACTGATGCTGTACTGCAACTATCCTCGGAAGACATCGTGACATTGATCCAGCAGCATTTGAGTCTGCCCGGCGCGGCACGTCTGCCAGTGTTGGCAGTCGCAGCGGCTTACCAGGCTGTGGGGCGCTATTGGGGTGAACACGTCCTGCCGTTACAGTCCCACACTGCCGCCGATCAACGCACAGGCGCGCTTGGGGATGTGGAGATCACATTAACGAATGACGACCGCGTCCGCACGACGTATGAAATGAAAGCCCGGCGCGTATCCAAGGATGACCTCTATCAAGCCCTGCAAAAGCTGAGACAAGCCGCCGCACCAGTGGACAACTACATTTTTATCACCACCGAACCCATTGATCATGAGGTAGCCGACTATGCCAAAACTCTGTACCGCGAAACCGGCGGCATAGAGTTTGCTGTGCTAGACTGCATCGGTTTCTTGCGCCACTTTTTACACCTGTTCCACCGACTTCGACATGATTTCCTCGACACCTACCAGGCATTACTGCTGGCCGAACCGGATAGCGGTGTGCGCGAAGCCCTGAAAGAAGCGTTTCTTGCCATGCGCCGCGCCACCGAAGCCAGTTACACCGATGATAATGCTTTTGAGTAACTGACGTTACGCAGAGAGACGAACAAGCTGGAATTCGTCTAGAGCATCGAAA
>CBEVZO010000741.1:0-2504 GCA_965554365.1 uncultured Anaerolineae bacterium | reverse complement strand
CCTTTGCCAGATATACCCTTGCCAACCGATGTCCGACCGCCTGCTGCGGTAATGGGTGAACCGGGCGAAGAAATCGAAGAACGGGTCAACGATGTGGGGGCATCCGTCCGCGCTCAGGCTGGACAAACCCGCACGGCCACCGAACGAATGCAGCAAGCGACTGATACTCAGGGCGAAGAAGTCGAGGATCGCATTGCCACGTTGGGCGCGACGCTGCAAACCGGGCAAACACAACCGGTGATAGGCCAGATGCGCGTGGAAGGCGCGGATGATGTAGCAGGAGTGATGGGTGATTTCATCTCCCAGACGCGTGTGCAGCGCACGTTGGACGGACAGCCGATGATCGGCGGCGCGGATCACTTCACCGTTGCCCAGGGTGTCGCACGAGCGATGGGTGTTACGCCTGAGACAGGTGATCGTGCCCCCATTCAAGGTGATGTGTCGCGGCTGGGGTTGTTTGGTAACCAGGCGCTGCAGATGGGATTAACCGGCCAACAAGCCCAAACCGTGATCTCCGAAGTGAAACACTCGCCCACCGGGCAATTGACGCCGCAAACCCACGCCGCGCTAGTAAACCACGCGCAGGGTACGCTCAACACCGGGTGGCAAGGCGCGGAACAAGCAGTCAGCGCACTGCAACGTGTCGCCGCCATGCTGCCGAATGCCATTACCGCGCAGGGAACGGCCACCGTACCACACATCGTTGTCAATCCCAATGTGCAAGTCCAGGTCAATGCGCCTGCACCGTCAGCCGGTGGGCTTGACGATGCAATGCACTCTCAGGCAGCACTGGCGGGCAGCCAGTCTGCTGCCACAAATCGAGGCGAAGCATGAGCGAACAACTGCACTACCACACCATCGAAGACCTGCGCGCCTTGAGCATCGAGGAACTGCGCGCGCTGTGGGAACTCGTGCCGACCGACCGCCAGCACCGCTACCAGACCGTCTATCAGCGTGAAGTCAACTCCAACGGTGCATCCGGCTCGGATGCGCTCGAAATCCAGGTGGTCACGGCGCTGATCCAGCGTTATGAGGATGGTGCGCTGGTGCCGATTGGTGCACGCTGGGCCAAAACCCCCGCCCGTATCCAGGCTGCGGTGCGTGAGGGAGCAGCGCTCGTTGCACCAGAAGTGGAACATGCCCCTCCGTCGCACAATAAGACCCAGCTGGTACTGATCCTGGGTGGTGCGGCACTGTTTATGCTCTTCTTCGTGTTCATGCTGCTGTCGCGGCGTGGTGGAGATGATCCCCAATCGGCTGGGACAATCGGCACGACGTCACCCTATGCCACGCCTACCCTGCGTTACACCCCATCGCCCACGCCGATTGCGCTCGAAGAACAGGATGTCATCATCCGCGATGGGGTGCGCGACCGCGCGCCTGCCTACCCGGTCAACCTGCAAATCCTGCCCGCAGGCCAGACCCAGCCGCGTGTGTTCGTGGTACAGCGCCGTGAAGTAGAGGTTTCCGAGTGGTTGTATGATCCCAACCCGGACACCGCCTCTTTCATTCACAGTTTGAGCGTGCGCCCGGTGATTGGAGTGCCCTGGTCGCCGCAGAATGAAACGCTGTTTGAGTCATTGGGACCCGCCGCAACCTTTAGTATCCGCCTGAATACCGGCGCGGTGCAACAGTTCGAGTTTGCCAGTCGGGTCGAAGTTAGCCGCAGCGACGTCAGTGCCTTCCGCCAAATTGAGCCGGGGTTGGTGCTGGTCTTGATTGGCGAACGGGACGAGCGCGGTGCGCCGACCGCCACCCGCCTGTTGGTGCTTGCCACCTACCCGCCGGAGCAGGAACTCTCGCGTGATGACGTGTTGGTAGTCGATCTCCTGGACCTGCCGGAGCCGGATGTCACGCCCACACCGCATGTACCGACTGCCACGCCTATCCCGACGCGTGATTTGCTGCATGTGGATATGATTTCGGTGACGACTGTTGAGGGGCGCATCACCATTCAACTGCGCGCCTACAACGACCAGCACGAACGCGTAGAACTGCGACCAGAGGACTTCGCCATTGCCTTTGGGTATGCACCGCAACCGCCTGGCCCCTGGACCAACGCCGAAGGTTTGGAACCGTTTACACTGCTGCCCGGTCAGGCGGTGGATTTGACGCTGCATTGGACGTGGGCAGGTGAGCCGTATGCCGCGCTGCGTGTCGGGGTGTATTGGTATGCCTTACAACTTGATTAAAAAACTGGGTGATTGACTTCACCTTGTTTCACTTGCGGCGGTCTTTGGGTCACCCTATGCATTATTATCTGGTTGCTTTGATGCGCGCCACTTCTTGACAGCGGCGAGTGCTTCCGGTGTACCAATTCCGGTGAGGGCTGCGGCGGCAGATTCACAAACAGGTTCCCATGTTCCATATTCTGTGTCAGTCAATCGATCAATCAGCGGCCCTATTGCGCGTTTTTCCCCTAACAGCCCCAGTGCTCTAGCTGCATAACCGCGTACCGAACTGGATTCGTGATTGAGTGCGTTTATGAGAGGATTGACTGCACG
>CBEVZO010000740.1:0-2507 GCA_965554365.1 uncultured Anaerolineae bacterium | reverse complement strand
TCCGAGACGGTTCAATCTCGCTGGCGCTCGACAGAACCTATGGAGAGGGGGGAAGATGTGCCGTGCATACCTGACTCCCTCTCTCCGGCTTGACGGGAGAGGGGGCCGGGGGGTGAGGTTAGGTTGCGTGCCCAGAGAGTTCAACCGATCAACACGAGGCAATGACGACTATGCGTGCAGTGCGACTTTCTTATGTAACATTACTTGCGATAATCCTGCTCAGCACCACACTGCTCCCGGTGGTGTCTCTCGCTCCGGCAAGGGCGGAACCCGCACGCCGCGCCCAACCGCGTCCGGCGCTCTCCGGTGATGCGTTCACGTATGGGACCACACATTTCCTGATCCACTACACCTTCAGCGGCATTGATGCGATTGATCCCACCGACACAGATAACGACAATACGCCGGACTGGGTTGCGGAGGTCGCGGCGGTGCTGGAAACCGTCTGGCGCGTGGAAGTCGATCAGTTGGGATGGCCTGCGCCGCTGCCGGATAACGGTGAGGGCGGCGATACGCGCTTTGATGTGTATCTGATGGAGTTGTTCAGCCAGAATCTCGCCGGGTATGTCTCACCGAACGGCGGCTTCGTGGGGGACAACCCGTATACGCCGCGCGAAGAAACGAGCGCCGCGTTTGGTTTTATGGTGTTGGAGAACGATTACGTTGATCCCAGCCCGCCGAATGGGTTGCAGGTCTGGCCGCCGGAACAGTGGCTGCGCATCATCGCCGCGCATGAGTTCAACCACATGCTGCAAATCGCGATCACGGGCAACCACTGGATGCGCTGGTGGTACGAGGCCACCGCGAATTGGATGGAGACGATGGTCTTCCCCAATCTGCCGGACAACGTGGTGTCGGCGCGGGCGGCGTTCAAGTCGCCGGATACGTGTATGCTGCGCTATGGGGGCGTGAACCGCGTCGAGAACGGGCTGCACTGGTACGGCATGTGGGTTTTCCAGCAGATGCTCACCGAGGAATACGGCGCGGATTTGGTGCTGGATATCTGGTTCCGTATGGCAGACACGGGCGGTTATGGTCCCTGGGACGATGGGTTCGCCGCGCGCGGCACGACATTCGAGGACGAGGTGCGGCGCTTCGGGCTGAGCTTGCTGCTGCGCGACTTCCGTAACGGCGACGCGTTCCCCGCCGTGCGTTTGCAGGAAGCGGTGGACGGTCCCGGCACATGGAATCCGGTGGACGGCGTGCAGCGTTACGCGATGGACTTCATCGGGCTGAACCTCGACGGCGTGTACAGTGTCACGGTAACGAGCGATGATGACGGCATTGAGGGCGTGATCGTCGGCGTTAAGGGTGACGGCACGGCAGACGTGTTTGCGCACCGCCCGACGCTGACGGTTGATTTCAGCGTGTATGACCACGCGTATCTGATGGTGGTCAACACGACGCGTCCGCCCAACGAAGCGGGCTGCGCCACTGCGCGCTATACCTACACCATCGCTGAGCCTGCGGGAGATGCTAGTCCGATTGGGCCGAGCTACAGCGACGATGCGACACACTTCACCCCGCCGCGCGTGGAAGCCGTGACCGATCCCGAAGACATCGTGATATTCAACCCCTTCTACGAAACGGAATACAACATCCGCGAGGAGATCGGCACGGTCGATCTGCCATTCAGTCCGATCACTCCGCGCGGCGCGCCGGAGGGTTACGAACTCGACAGCGTGTACGGCGTGAACGCGGATGACGTGGGCGGTGATTTTGTCGCGCTGAACGCCCCCTCAGGCGGCGTAGTGGCGCAGATGCTTTACTATCACGACGCGGGGCAGTTGATCCGCATCACGCAGTCCCCGTCGATCTACGTCACGATTGGCGAGTGGCTGGCGGTGAACCGGCTCGAATTCGCGCCCGGCACGGAAATCTGGACAACGGGCGGCGTGGATACGGCGATTGTGTCGCCGTCGCGCAGCACCAGCGGCCCATTCATGGTAGTGTTTATTGTACGCGAGCGGTTCATGGCAATTGACGGCGATGCGGACATTGACGACATGCTCGACATGGCGGCACGTTTTGCGGCATCCTTTGGCATGGACACGGAACTGCCGGAGCCGCGCCAGTTTGATGGGGTGTATAGTGCTGTGCTGATGGATAGGGGTGGTAACTATGACGCCACAGATTGATTTATCGCAGGCCGATATCGCGGCCTACTGCGTACAAAACCAGATCCGCAGGCTAGCGTTGTTTGGTTCTGTGCTGCGCGACGACTTTGGGCCGGATAGTGATGTGGATATGCTGGTGGAATTCGAGGCGGGGGCGGTGGTAGGGCTGTTCGATATCGCACGCATGGAGCGCGAACTTTCGGAATTTGTGGGGCGCAAAGTCGATCTGCGTACACCAGGAGACTTGAGCCAGTATTTCCGCCAGCAGGTACTCGACAGTGCTGAGGTGCAGTATGAACGCACAGGATGAGATACGGCTGCGGCATATGTTGGATGCAGCGCTAGAAGCCCAGGAGTTTGTAGTTGGGCGCGCTCGTGACGATCTGGTCA
>CBEVZO010000739.1:0-2514 GCA_965554365.1 uncultured Anaerolineae bacterium | reverse complement strand
CGTGTTTTCACTCCTAAGTTTATGTGTCTGGGCGCCGTTGCAGTTTAGCGTTAATGCACGCTTTACGAAGATTTCGGCCCATACGGCGATCCTCTGCGGCATTGTCACCGCCTTGATGTCGATGGGTGAACTGAGCACCCCCGGATTGATGCTGGCCGCAGCTGTGGCGGTCGTGGCCACAGGGTGGGCGCGGATTGTGACCGGCCATCATACGGTGTTGCAAGTCGGTTTGGGCATTGTCGTGAGCGCTTCAGCAGTCCTGATCACTTTTGTGCTGACGTCGATCTGGTATCCCCTGTAACGCAATACACCCGCTGCACTGGAGTTGAAATGTCACACCCGCGCTTGATTAGAGCGCGGGTGTGTTTTGTGCTGTGAGGGGAAATTGCAGAAATTGCAGAAAAAACTGCAAAGTTTGCAGTCTTTTGTGCAAAACTCGCAGTCTTTTGTGCAAAGATTGAAGTCGAAACTGCAGAGATTCCCCCTGTTGGCGGGGTCGCATTTGTTACTCTCGATCCATCGACCGGATCAAGCGAAAGGCCAACGCGATGACACCCCCTCCACCAGTCCACTGTGTACGGATAATCTGTGGAGCCGACCCGCATGACCAACCAACAACCCCCTGAAGTGAAACTTTCTGCCCAGGACGCGTATGTCCTGGCCCGTGCGCTGGTTGGTCGGGACTGGCACGACTTACCATGCAGCCCGCTGGCGCGTCTCTTGCTCTCGAATACCAACATGGCTGTGCCGGATGAAGTAAGCACGTTGCGACGCTTGTTAGGGGCGCAGGGCCTGAATGCCATTATCAAGGTGAACCCTGACGGACCACCGCCGATCACGCAGCTGCGTTCCGGTGATGTCAACACCGTACCTGATTTACCTCCCTCAGCCCAACTCACAGCAGAACAACAGCAAGCTGCTGCCGGAGTAGGGCAGTGGCTCGATGAGTACATCACCTGGGCCAGCCACGCGGCCAATGAAACGCCGCTGCGCTTCCACGAGGGAGCGGGATTGTGGCTGGCGGCGTTGGCGATTGGCCGCCGCTTGTACATCCACACGCCGTGGCGACAAAAAATCCACCCGAATTTGTACGTCATGCTGGTGGCTGTCTCCACCTACTACCGCAAGTCTGCTGGACTGAACCTGGCTAACGACCTGGCGCGCGCTGCCATGCCGCACATGATCTTACCCCAGCCGGGGTCGCCGGAAGCCTTCATGAGCATGTTGGGGGGCGTGTTACCCTCCAACTTCGAGGATATCTCGGCCCGCGACCGCGAGCGGCTCTCCAAGGGTAATCGGTTTGCGGCGCAGCGTGGGATCATCCGCGATGAACTCTCGGCACTGTTCAAGTCGATGGGCCGCGATTATATGCAGGGGCTGAAAGAGCTGATCATGCAGCTCTACGACTGCCCGGATTACCTGGATTCGCACACGAACAATCGCGGGCTGGTGGTCATCCGGGATGCCGCGCTCTCTATCTTGGGTGCAGCAACCCCGGCGGAATTGTCCGTTTCCTTGAATGTTGGCGATTGGTACAACGGTACGTTAGCGCGCTTTGTGCTGCTCACACCGGAACCGGACTACGCTGAACGCCCATCAGCTACCGAGTCAAGCATGCCGGAGGGGTTGGTGCGCGGGTTAAGCCAATTGCATAAAGCGCTGCCTGCGCCACCCAAACCGGAAGCAATAGGGGATGTGCCAAGTATCGAGTCCTGGTCACTGGTGGCTTCTGATCTCTGGGAACCGATGCACGCCTACGAACGCGTCATGCGTGAGATGACCGCGCCGAACTCACCATTAGACGATCGCTTGCGCACGGTCTACGGGCGCTTGCACGTCCAGGCGTTAAAAGTAGCCATTATCCTGGCCGCGTTGGATTGGGTGATGCTTGGTGACCGGCGGCAGAGTAAGCCGGTGGTGCGGGCGGCGCACTGGTACCGCGCCCAGCAGATCGTGGAGACATGGCGAGCATCCGCCCACCGGTTGTTGCACGATCTGGGCGAGAGTGAAGAAGCCCGCCTGGAAATGCGCATCTTACGTTTGCTGGCTGGTCAGCCTAATGGCTTGTCCGTGCGCAGCATCTACCGCACGCTGCGCTCGCCGCGCAAGCCGGTGATTGAAGCGCTCAAGGCACTGGAGTTGGATGGTCGGGTGGTGCAGGACTTCGCGCGCCAAGGCGAACGCGGGCCGCGCACCGAGATTTTCCAACTGGTAGGCTGAAAAACTGAACATTGAGATGGTCCGTGACAAGTTTCAAAACGTGTCAACCTGTCACAACGCGTGACAC
The DNA here is from genome assembly GCA_965554365.1 of uncultured Anaerolineae bacterium. GTDB lineage: Bacteria > Chloroflexota > Anaerolineae > Aggregatilineales > Aggregatilineaceae > CAYRNY01. The sequence goes on along the minus strand of CBEVZO010000739.1, from coordinate 227 downwards.
GTTTTATCGAGCAGCGCGCAAGAGGATGGTGCAGATGGGCCTAGATAGCTGTGCTACGGCTGAGAAATTCGAACTCAAACCCAGATACGGGGGCTGTCGGGGCAGGCGTCAAAGGGGTCAAAAAACCTGTCACGCCAATGTGACAGGTTTCGGAAACGTGTCACTGTCCCACCATCATTTTTCCATGACACATTTACACCAAGGGTGAAACGATGAACAAAATCGAC
>CBEVZO010000738.1:0-2514 GCA_965554365.1 uncultured Anaerolineae bacterium | reverse complement strand
ATGTTCGAGGGCCTGGAGCTATCGGTCAGTGGCGCGGTGATGGTGACAGGCTGCACCGTTGGCCTGACAACGTTTGTGGCGGTTTATTGGGCGCTGGCCGTGACCGTCCGCGACCTGTTCACATTTGGGCTGCTGACGTTTGTCGTCGGGTTGTCCGGCGGATTCGCGATTGCCAGCACCAGCACGCGCCTCACGACTACCCCAACGCAGTGGTGGCAGCACGCAGTGAGCGAAGTGGGACGCACATCCAACTCCGCGTTGTTTTTCACCTACACACTGGTCAGCTTTAGCCTGGTGATGCTGCTGTTCTGGAGCGATTTCCACAAGCTACTGCGCGCCGTGCTGACTAAGGTTTATAACGCACAAGTTGCACAAGATATTGGGCGCTGCATTGGCGTGGGGTTTGGGTGCGCGGTAGGCGGTTTGATCGGACTGGGCGTGGTTCCCCTGCTGAACGAGGATGTAAGCTGGTTCACGGCCTTCTTAACTGGCGCAATCCACACGGGCGGCGCAGGCGTAGCCATCGTGATGTTTGTGGGTGGCGGCATGGGCATACTGACCTGGTGGATGCCGGCTGTGGTGTTCCCGCTGTATTTCAAAGTATTGTCTAAGGTGTTGGTGGGGTTGTTTCTGCTGCTGGCAGTGCTGTTTGGCCTGCACAGCACTTACGAGATCGGCATTCTGCGACTGACGGCGTTCGAGTTGCTCGCGTTTGGCATTATCGGTGTATGGCTGATGGGCGCGGTGGACCTGGTGCTGGATTACGCCGAAGTGCTGCCGGAAACAGACACGCGCGTGATAGATACCACCTGAACACCCCCCAATTTTTGTGCTGCGGCGGCGCGTAGATTTTGTATACTAGACTTTATCGGGATTAATTCTGCCCCCTATATGTGGCGGTAAATTTGTCCATTCTAGTGCGTTTTATACCCCATATATGGGGGTGGTTCCTATTGCCGATAAAGTCTACTATAAGGGTGTGGTGCTGTGTGTGAGTAGGGAGCCGGGGGTAGGTATTTAATGCTGCGGATTGTGTAGACAGGCCCCACCCCTCATCCCCCAGCCCCTTCTCCCCTCCCCAGCGGAGCTAGAGAGGGGAAAAGGGGAGTCAGACGTGTGATCACGCCAGGGATACAGCGAACAATTAAAACCTATCCCTGAAAGCCGGTCCTTTCTCCCGCCAAAGTGCTTGCAAGCAAGCGTTCGAGAGGGAGAGAAAATCGCGCGCTATGCTACACTGAACTGTGAACTGATAACTGACCACTGTAAACTAACGACTAACGACCAATAAGGATTGGATTATGGCGCAATCATCTCGCGCGCCCGAAGTGGTGCAAGCGTTTAAGCTGTTTAAGGGCGGTGACCGCAAAGCCGCCGGGCAATTACTCCGCCAATACCTCGAAACCCATCCGCGCGACACGAATGCGTGGTGGCTGATGGCGCACATCGTCAGCCAGCCGGAAAGCGCGGCGAAGATTTTGCGCAAAATCCTGGCGCTGGACCCGGATCACGCGAAGGCGCGCGAGAAGCTGGCGCAGATCACCGGGGCAACGGATGTTCCGGCTCCCCCCCCGGTTGCGGAGTCGCCCGCCGCAGACCCCTTCGCGCCGCCAACACCCGACCCTGCACCGGACCCCTTCGCAACGCCTGCGGCTGCGGAGGCTCCGCAAACGGGCGCGGACAGACTGACGGCGTTTGATCGTTGGGAGCCAGGAAACGACGCGGGGGCTGCATCCGTTGCGCGTGGGTTACCCCAGGCTGATCCGGTGGATGATTGGAGTACACCGTCGGGGGCTAGTGCCTGGTCGCCGGAAGCGGCGGGCGAGAGGCTAGAGGCCACCGGTGTGCCTAGCGGCGGTGGGGCTACACCGGATGCCGCTGCGCCCACCAGTGCCGCGCCCGATGATGAGCCAGACGACGATCTGTTCTTTGCGAGCAGCAGCCCCAGTCCCAAACGCCAATCGTCGCGCAGAGCATCACGCCGCGCCTCGCGTCGTGCTTCCCAACGGCAGAAATCGACTCTGCCGGTCTTGAAACCGTCGGACATTCCGCCCACCGCAGACACCGGTCCCGTAATCGTGCCGTTTCCCGAATCCTCACGCGCAGCAGACTCTCCGCCCGTTGTCGAAGCGTCGGACTCAGCGGTGGACCCGTTCGCGTTTGAACCCACTGAGTCGATGATCGCGGATGTCGTGGAGCCGGATTGGGCCAGTGCAGCGGCGGATGTATCACGGCCTGATGCCCCGGCAACCCTGCAAACATCTATTGCCAGCACCACCACGTTTGAGGAGTTCGCGGCCAACACGACGGTGGAGCTTGATCCGTTTTCCGGCGCACCGTCCAGTGATCCCTTCACGAACCTGGAACAGTTGGAGGCGGAACTTGCCAGCCCCGGCGTGCAGCCGATCATCGGCATGGCACATGAACACGACGCGGACGACCCCGATCACGGGCGGCGCACGATCGCGGATCAGGCCGTCGCGATCGCGGTGGCGAGTTTCACGGTGGTGGTGC
>CBEVZO010000737.1:0-2517 GCA_965554365.1 uncultured Anaerolineae bacterium | reverse complement strand
CCTCGCGCGGCCTGACGCCGACGGACCAAAATGTGGCGGTAGACGGGCAGCGCGGCGTGTTGGGCCTGGTCTTGAAACAAGGTGAACCGGTGTTTGGAGCGGATGCGGGTGAAGACCCCGAACTGCGCTACTTCGTCGGGTTCCAGGCGGCGAAATCCGTGCTGGCGATTCCGCTGGGTGCGGGATTCGACATCTACGGCGTGATGGTCTTTGGCTGCGACCAATCCAACGCGTTCACCGACGATCATCTCGAACTAATGAAGGCCATTGGCGTACAAGCCACCGTATCGCTGCAAAACGCCGTCCTCTACCAAAATCTCGCCATCGAAAAAGAGAAAATTGTCGAGGTCGAAGAGGACGCGCGTAAGAAGCTGGCCCGCGATCTGCATGACGGGCCAACGCAGAGTGTCGCGGCTATTGCCATGCGTGCCAACTTCATCCGCCGCCTGATCGAAGAAAAGCCACAACAGGCCAGCGAGGAACTCGTGAAAATCGAAGACCTCGCGCGGCGCACCACCAAAGAAATCCGCCACATGCTGTTCACGCTGCGCCCACTGGTGCTTGAAACGCAGGGGCTAGTCGCGGCGCTGAAACAACTCGCGGAGAAATTCAAAGATACGCACGACACGAACGTTGCTGTGCGGGCGAAGCAGGATGCCGAAACGTATCTGGACACCAACTCACAAGGGGTGCTGTTCTACATCATCGAAGAAGCAGTCAACAACGCGCGCAAACACGCCCAATCGGAACTCATCTGGGTGCGGCTGTACCAAAGTGACGACTATGTGATCGTGGAGATTGAAGATCACGGCGTGGGCTTTGATGTAGATGAAATGGATGCCGGATACGACCTGCGCGGCAGCCTGGGCATGATCAACATGCGCGAGCGCGCCGAGTTGATCGACGGCCAATTGAGCATCCAGAGCGTGAAGGGCAAAGGTACAAAGATCACGATTCGTGTACCGGTCGATACCGCTGGTGTGCTAGGCAAAAAAGCAGATGCCGCACCGCCGTTGGAGCTTCAGAACCAGCACGCTATGGCAGCCAGTGATGTTCACAAGACGCAGCCAATTACTGATCCCATCGAACCGCTTGAGCCAGAAGAAGCCTCAAAACGGAAAATCACACATATCAAGGGTGCGGGCAGTGACACAACGCCGACAAGAAGACCACCACCACCCAAATCGCGCCCACGCCTCATTAAACCGATCACACGGCCCGTACAGCCGCCAGAGACACCGCCTGACGGAATGCTGCCACCGAAGCTCGATAAATCCGAGCCAGAAAAACCAGCAGACTCCGGGCGTCAACGCTTCCCCAGTCCGCGCCCGGTGGTGAGCGACGACGACAAAGACTGACGCACACGCCCGCAGCATACCCCACAAACACACAGCGCGCCTCCTGGCAATCATACCAGGACGCGCGCTGCTTTTTTTACACCGCAATACGACTTGCTTATGCTTCCGCGATCTCGACGGTGATTAGCTTATCGCCGGGATTCGGATCGCTCATGGGATCGCGTGTGCGAATCTGCATCAGGATCGCGAGACTGGCCTCATCCTTAATCTTGCCAAACACACCGTGCTTGCCGTCAAGGTGCGAGGTCGCCAGGTGCGTGATGAAGAACTGGCTGCCGTTGGTGTTCGGGCCTGCATTCGCCATGCTCAGCACGCCCGGCCCATCATGCTTGAGACCTAGCGCGCCCGCCTCGTCATTAAACTTGTACCCAGGCCCACCGCGCCCGGTCCCAGTCGGATCGCCGCCCTGGACCATGAAGTTATTGATCACACGGTGGAACTGAGTGTCGTCGTAATAGCCTTCGCGCGCCAGAAAGACGAAGTTGTTGACGGTGATCGGCGCTTGGCTGGCGAACAGTTCGATGACGATATCGCCGCGCTCGGTCTTGAAGGTCGCCGTGTAGGTCTTGTCTGGATCGATCTGCATGGCGGGCGGGGCATTATATTGTTTAGACATGCTGTTCTTCCTCGCTTCGTGTACTAAAACTAAAAACCCATAGGCATCAATAGTCTAGCAGATTGCGCGCACTTATGCCTCAAGCGCCGCGAAACGCGACAAAAATGCCGCCGTGAAGCGCATCGACCGGAAGTAGTCGCGCACCAGAATGTTCTCGTTGGGCGAGTGCGCGCGCATGTGCGGATGCCACGTCGTGCCCGCGAACACCACCGGAATACCCAATTTGGCGCTCAGCGGATACAGCGGGCCGCTGCCGGGTAACCAGGGCAGCATGATCGGGTCCTGGCCCCACACATGCTGACTGGCCGCAACCGCCGCACGTTCCACCAGACTGCCGGGCGGTGAGGCCGCGAATTCTTCCATGCTCAGCGGCACGATCTCAATATCCGTGAAGCCGCGCCGGTCGAGATGGGCGCGCAGCAGGTCATGCGCTAACCTGGCAGTCAGCCCGTCCACCAGCCGAAAATCGAGCTTCGCCAGCGCCTCGGCGGGCAGCACCGTCTTAGTGCCTTGGCCACCGTAGCCAGAGTGAATGCCGCAGAT
>CBEVZO010000736.1:0-2520 GCA_965554365.1 uncultured Anaerolineae bacterium | reverse complement strand
CGTTCATAACGATAGTTTACATCAGTTCGAAACGCTTTGTGCGTAACGTGAGTGAATGATTCAGCCCTACCCTCTACCGTCCCCTCGTACCAGGAACCTATCGTTTGATGTTAGAATACAGAGTACACTCTGCCCCCGAGTTTGAGATTACTTATTCGCCTGAGTTTTTCATCAGTGATGCTTCGACTAACGGAGCCGCTCAAGGGGAGGATACTACACCATGAGCCTGTTTAGATGGTCAAAAACTGTGTGGGTGCTGGCCTTCGTGTGCGTGACTGTGATCACACTGCTGGCCCCGCAACTGCCAATGGCTGCACCCGCACTTGTACAGGCACAAGGTGGCTCTGGCCCGGACTACGTGAGTCCGCCCTCAGCCCCGTTGGTGTATAACGGTTCGCTGGCCGACCTACCCGCGCCGGTCAATGTGGGTGTTGCAGAACGCCCGCGCCTGGTGGCAAGCTCAGGCCGTACCCAGACCACTGCTGCCGGTGAACTTGACGCGCTGATCGAGCCTGATAAAGTGCAGCCCTTGCTGCGCGCGTTTGCGTTGCCGGATCGCAACTTTAACGGCATTCCGTATCAGAGCGTGAACCCTTCCGATCCGAACGGCGACGTGGGGCCGAATCACTTTATTGAGTCAAGCAACAGCATCCCCGGCACTACAATCCACATTTATGACAAAGCCTCACCCACGCCGAACTTGCTGGTCAACACCAGCTTGAGCGCGTTGTGGACCGCTGGGGGCGGCACGGGCGACTGCGCCACACTCGCGCATGGCGATCCCATTATTTTGTGGGATTCGCTGGCCGACCGCTGGTTCATGTCGGAATTTGCGGACACGACCACACCGGAATTCTGCATTTTTGTTTCGCGGACTGCGGACCCAGTGGCCGGTGGCTGGTATATGTACAATTTCTCTGGCGCACTGACCAACGGCTTCGACTATCCGAAGTACGGCGTGTGGCCGGATGGCTACTATGCCACGATCAACAATAATCAGCAGGGCGTGTTCGTCTATGATCGCGTCAGCATGTTGGCCGGTGGTGTCGCGACGTTGCAGTATTTCGTCGGCCCAGCGGCCCTGGATGGCTTCGGTTTCCAGGCGCTGACCCCGGCAGACCTCGACGGCACAACGGCTCCGCCTGCGGGCGCGGACGGCATCTTCATGCGCCACGTGGACACCGAAGCGCACCCGGCGTACAGCGGTGGTGTGGGCGTGCAAGACTTCGTGGAACTGTATTTCCTGAATGTGGACTGGGCGGTTCCCGCTAACTCAGCACTGACCGGACCGGTGACGATCAATGTCGCGGAATTCGACTCGGACTTGTGCGGGTTGGTGTCGTTCAACTGCTTCCCGCAGCCGGGCACAGGCGTCACGCTCGACCCGCTGCGTGAAGTGATTATGTGGCGCTTGGCGTACCGCAACTTCGGCACACACGAAACGCTGCTCGGCAACTTCGTTACCGACGTGACCGGCACCAATGAAGGCGGCGTGCGCTGGTTCGAGCTGCGCAACACGGGCGGCGGCTGGTTTCTGCAAGATGAAGGCACGTATGTTGGACCGACCGGCACACCAGACGGCGTGAACCGCTGGATGGGCGCGGTGGCGATGGACGGCGACGGCAACATTGCGTTGGGCTACAGTGTCAGCAATGGCTCGACGGTGTTCCCCGGCCTGCGTTACACGGGCCGTCTGGCGACAGACCCCGCCGGTACGATGCCGCGCGGCGAGCAGGTTGTTGTCAACGGTACGGAATTCAACAGCAGCAACCGTTGGGGCGACTATTTCTCGATGAGCATCGATCCCACCGACGACTGCACGTTCTGGTTCGTCGGCATGTACGGCGGCCCGACCAACGACTGGCACACGCGCATCGCGTCGTTCGCGTATGATGCGTGTTTGGGGTTGCCCGTCGCGGACCTTGCCGTGACCAAAACGGACGGCCTGGTGACCGCTAATCCTGGGCAGGCGACGACCTACACCATCGTCGTGACTAACAACGGACCGGATGGCACGACGGACGCCCCGGTGATCGACACGTTCCCGGTAGAATTCACCAACCCGGTGTGGACCTGCACGATTGTCGGCATAGGTGCGTGCGTCGATCCTGGCCCGACGGCGGGCAACATCAACACGACGGTCACGCTGGATAGCGGATCGTCGGCGACCTTCACGGTCAACGGGACCATCGACGCCGGTGTACCTGCACCCTACACGCTGAGCAACACCGTGACGGTGGATGCTGGTCCTGGTGCGACGGATCCGAACGCGGGCGATAATGCGGCAACCGACGATACCGATATCGTGGCTGCACTGCTGCCGGACCTGACCATCACCATCGATGCGGATGACACTACGGTGGATGTCGGCCAGTTGGTGAATTTCACGGTTGGCGTGCAGAACATTGGCACGGCGGATCTTCTGCAGGGGCTGATCAACAACGACACCCTGCTGCCGGTGGGTCTGACCTACGCGGGCGATACCTGCGGGGCGACTGTCACCGTACAGTTGCTTGAATG
>CBEVZO010000735.1:0-2522 GCA_965554365.1 uncultured Anaerolineae bacterium | reverse complement strand
CTTGTTGGGCGTGGTGCTGATCGTGATCGGTGTGTTTTTGCCGCTGGCGACAGAGGAGTCTACTGGTGAAGCGGAAAGGCTTGATTTCTGGGACTATGACGACGCGAACGATCTCGCGGCGGACGGCATAGGCATCTACCTGCTGGCAATTGCGTTGGTGGGAGGGCTGACCGTGTTGGTAGATCGTACTGAATACATATGGGTTCCGGTGTTGCTGTTGGTCTGGTACATCATCTACCAACTGCCGCCGATCTGGGTCTTGAATCGCAACGATCTAGGGTTTACGCCGGGCGCGGGTTGGATGTTGATTGCGGCAGGTACATGGTTGCTGAGCGCGCCGCTGTTGTGGTCCACGATGTCTTCAGACTCGACTGCGGAAGCCTCAGATATTGCGGAAACCACCACATCCCCAGGATTCAATTTGCTGCTTGTCTTGCGCTGGGCGGGATTGGTGTTGCTGGTGGGGGGGGGTCTTTGTGCCGCTTGCCAAAATCAACGAGCAGTTGACGTTCTATACACCGAATATGGTAAACGGCAGCACATTCGTGCAAATTACATTGGTTCTGGCCGGGGCCGCACTCGCTTTGCGTCGCGAGGGGGTGTTGTGGGTGATTGGTCTGATCGCACTGCTAGTGTTGGGCAACGATCTACGCGTCGTCGCGCACCAGGTGGATCTGAATTCTACGGGCGAACTGCGCGGAGGCTGGTTGCTGCTGTTTGACGGCGCAGCGGTGTTGGTGCTGACGTTCTTCCTGGGCGATGATCGCAAGCACGTTGGGAGCTTGATCAAGGAATTCTTCGCAACGGATATCGATCTCGACGCTGAGGATGACGAAACCGATGAGGATGATGCGGATGATATGAGCGAGGACGCACCAGACACAGTATGAATCTGTTGCACCTGATTCCTTACTACGCGCCCGCCTGGACTTACGGCGGTTCGGTGCGCGCGGCGACGGACCTCACGCGGGCGTTGGTCGCGGCGGGGCATCGCGTCACCGTGTTGACCACCGACACGCTCAGTGCGACGGCGCGTATTGAGACGTTGCGCGAAACCGTTAACGGCGTGGAGGTAGTGCGCGTGCGCAACCGGTCGAATTGGCTACGTGGGCGGCTGAATCTTTCCACGCCGCGCGGCATTGCGGCGACAGTGGAGCGCCTGATCCGTGAACGCGCGATTGATGTGATCCACTGCCACGAACTGCGCACGGTGGAGAATCTGCGCGTGGCCCCGGTCGCGAATCGACTCAGTGTGCCGGTTGTGGTGTCACCACACGGGACGTTGCCGCATGGCACGGGACGCTCAATCGTGAAGCAAGTATGGGATCGCGCCCTCGGCGGGCGGATGCTACCACGTTTGGGGAGCGTGATCGCGCTGACGGAAAACGAAGCCACCGACGCACGCGCGATCTGGTCAGCGTGTGGCACAGTGCTGCCAGATGATCAGATACACATTGTGCCCAACGGCGTACCCCTGGACGATTTCGCCGATTTGCCGCCCGCTGAGTCGTTCCGCGTGCAGTGGAAACTCGGCACGGGGCCAGTAGTGCTGTTCCTGGGGCGACTACACGAGCGCAAAGGGCTGCAATTGCTGATCCCGGCATTCGCACAGGTTGTGGAGACTGTGCCGGATGCGCGTTTGCTGATTGTCGGTCCCGATGAAGGGATGCGCAATACATTGGAAGCGCAGGTCGCGCAGCACCAATTGGCCGGGTGCGTGATCTTCACGGGGATGCTGACCGGCGCGGACAAACTCGCGGCGCTGGCGGCGGCGGACCTATTCGTACTACCTGCGGTTGGCGAAGGATTCTCGATGGCGGTGTTAGAGGCGATGGCGTGCGGCCTGCCGGTGCTACTCACGCCGGGCTGCAACTTCCCTGAGGTGGCCGACGCCGGGGCGGGCGTGGTTGTGGAACGGGAAATCACACCGCTGGCGGGCGCACTGCGCAATTTGTTGGCGGACTCCGCAAACCTCGCCGCGATGGGACGCACCGCCCGCACGATGATCGAGGCGCGCTATACGTGGGCGCAGGTGGCGCAGCAGATGGAAACCGTGTATCACGCCGTGATCGCGTGCAAGGACTGACATGGATCACGACGCTTCCCTCGACTCCACGCCGCCCGAAGTAGCATCCCCGCCTGCGCCCGCAGACGGCGACGGCGGATTCTCATCGGGTGCGGCAAAACGCGCGGCCCAAAACGCGCTGGCGCTCGCCGCCTCGAATGTGGTGTCTAAGGGGGCGCTGTTCCTGTGGCAGTTGGCACTGGCACGCTGGCTCGGCGCGGAGGGTTACGGCACATACGGGACCATCGGCGCACTGCTGGCGATTGGTGCAGCGATCCCCGAATTCGGCATGGGCTTGATCGTCATCCGTGACATCGCGCCCCGCCCGCAGGATGGCAAACACTACCTTGCGGCGACATTGACGCTACAACCGCTGCTCGCGGCGGTGGGCTATGTGGTGTTGGCGGTGGCGGCGCTGCTGCTCGGTTACGACGTGGAACTGCGCATGTTGCTGGCC
>CBEVZO010000734.1:0-2529 GCA_965554365.1 uncultured Anaerolineae bacterium | reverse complement strand
TGCATGGCCTCGTCGATGTTCTATGCTACGCGGCTTGAAATGGATAAAGTCGAGTGAAAGATACCACTGCCCAATTAAGAATCAGCTTCATTTTCTCGCCTGGGCGAGTTTGGTAACAAACGGCCTTTTCCCCGTAATTCAAGAATTGGGCAGTGGCATCCTGAAAGGTTGGGGGGATAGGGGCCGATTTTCAAGCAACGACGATATCCGTCTTAATTTCTTAAAGAGCGTCAATAGAGAGAGCCGGGGGGTGAGGTAAACCACGCACACCACACACAAAAAAAAACGGTGGAACCTCAGCGCCAGTCGAGGCCCACCGCGTACGCCAGTTACCTATCGCAAACGCTCAACCAAAGCTTTTATTCTCGCTCGAAATACACATTCACACGTAGCTGCCCAAACCGCAGTTCATCGCCGTCATGCACCACGCGGACCTCGTGTGTATGCACACGCTGCCCGTTGATGTGCGTATGGTTCAGGCTGCCCATATCGGTCAATACTAACGTTGTGCCATGCCGCCGCAGCGCCGCGTGCAGTCGCGATACGCCTTTAGTATCCGCCTGGTACGATGACAGATCAATATCCGGGATCATCACGCTTTCAGGCGAACGGCGGCCAATCACGAGTTCGTTTTTGCCCGGTTGCACACGGATCATGTCCTTTGCCTCATGCACGCGCAGGACCAGCCACATGGTGTCCCCGAAAAAAGCGTTGTCAATGCGCCGTGCGTCAAGCTGTCGCGTTTTATCGTTGACTTCGGGCTTCGCGGTGAGCAGTGTACCGCAACGGTAGCAATACACCTCATGATCCGCGTTGAGTTGCGCACATTCGGGGCAGGCGACGGTTTTGCCTTTGTTTAGTGTGCTAGGTGGTGCGGCGTTCGTGTCGGGCGCAGCGGGGAGTCCGGTTTTTTTGGCACCGGAACTAATACGCCGGATACCTTTGGGGGTTGCGTTTTTCATTTGTTGGCGCACCTCGGCTAATCCCTCTGGCGGTCGATAATGGGTTTCGTAGGGGTCGGCAGCTTGTGGGGGTTGGAAGTCGCGCCCGTCTTTGGCTTCCCAACTGCGCAGCAATGTCACCAGATGTTCGCGCGCGGAAGGATCGAGAACGATGATCTCCGCTTCGAGCGCACGCCAAGCTTCATCACGCGTGCGTCCTGATTGGCGCATACGGATAAATTGCGCGAACATGTTGTTGATGCGATCTTCCCCGGTCATGCTGGCCTCGGTTCTACTTGATGTATAGACGCGACAACGCTCGTGACCCCCGCGTTGTCTACCACCTTCACTACTACTTTCGCTAATGCAAATCAACATGAGCTATAAATTTTGTAAAAAAGCTGTAAAATAACTTGTGTTGAGGCTGTGCGCTCCCGTAAATGTAGGGCAATCCTCTTATCGATACATCGCAATTTTACCGCAATGCCCCCCGATATTCCAGCGTGAAAGCGTTTTTGCGTCTCGGTTGTCTGCGGTGCAAGATCACCATTATAATTAGCGTACACATCTGTGAGGTGCTACGCCTGCGATCCGTGTGTGCGGTATGGCGCGCGGTTTGCGTAGGGTAGTGTGCCCGTCGCCCCTCAGTTTTTGTGAGTTTTTTGCGATCCGGGGTTGCCATTGCCCGTCGTAACCCACTATACTGTGTAATGCTGCGAGTGCGTTCGGCAGCGTGAACCACATTGTGGGCCTTATGTCACACTATTTTACGATTCCAGGAGGAATTCAAGCATGAAAAAGCTGCTCTCTCTATTACTTATTGTGACCGTGCTGGTTGTACCTGCGCTGACTGCGCTGGCACAGGATGGTAACCCCGCCTGCCAGGGCTTGAGCGCCGAAGACTGTGAAACACTATTGGCTGCCCAAGCGGCGCTGGCGCTGGCATCGTCGTTTGCGATGCCGGCCTGGGAAATCGGCCTGACGCTGAATATCCCCCCGCTGGAAGAAGGCATGGAAGCCCTGGCTGTCGAGTTCTCGGCCAGTGGCAGCGGCGCGCTGTCGCTGGACCCGGCGGCTGATGTGGTCCTCGATCTCGTGATCGATGAAGTGATAATCAGCGACGGCACGGAAACGTTCTCCGGTAGCGCGCACCTGATTCTCACCCCCACGATGGGTTACGTTCAGTGGGAAGATAAGTGGTACGGTGGCCCGATGGAAGACGGCGATCTGCCCTCTGCCTATGACCTGACAATTGTCGGTCAGCTTTCTGATGTCTCGACAGCGTTGGCGATGATGGGCATCGACCTGACGGGTGTGGTTATGACCACGCGCGACGGCGATGTGTTTACCACCGATATTGATATCGCGGGCTTGATCGTGGCGGCGCTGCAATCGCCGATGCTTGGCAGTTTGGCCGGCGATCTGATGGGCGGCGACGACATGGGTGGTATGGAATTGGATGAGGAAACGATGGGCATGCTCGCCATGTTCCTGCCTGCGCTGCTGGGCACATCCACCCTCAGCACCAGCGCTGGTGTGGCCGATGGCAATCTGAACATGATCGGTGTCGATCTGGTGATCGATATGG
>CBEVZO010000733.1:0-2538 GCA_965554365.1 uncultured Anaerolineae bacterium | reverse complement strand
GTGTTAGACGGTGAGGCAGTGGGAATAGGTGTATATGTCGCCAAAAAGACCTCAGTCGGCAACGGTGCAGCATCTTTTGGGGCAAAAATAGGCGGATCCACCGCATCGCCCCCGATGCCCAACACCACAACCAGCACGGTCACTGTCAACACCACAAACAACATGGTCACAAGATTAAAGAAAATATTCGCGGCGCGGTTCATTGGCTTACCCCCCTTTACTACTGTGCGTCCGGCGCAGGTGTTTCAACCGGCGTCAACGTCAAATCCGCGTCTGTTGGCTGCTCCGTGCCTGGCCCTGGCGACGGAGTGTACGTTGGGATAAACACTTCAGTTGGCAGCGGTACGTCGGTGGCCGGAGCCAGAATCGGCGGGTCCATCGTGCCCGACACAATACCAAACACCAACACCAACACGATCACCGTGAGCGCCAAAAAGACTACGGCGATCAGGTCAAAAAACAAACTCGTGCCCTCACTCATCGTTCGCGCCTCCTACTGAGTCGCCAAGTCACTTTCACCGCTGTCTGCTTAATTCGCCGCGCCTACAAAACGTTCGATCTCGGCCATTGTCACCTGCGCAGCCAACCAGTCCAAAAACACTTGCTGCTTGCGCTCGGCCAGCGCCGCCTGCGACAGTGGACGATCTTCTACGCGTTCCAATGTCTGCACGACATGATAACCCAGGCTGCTATGTACTGGCTCTGGCGCAAGCTGCCCCAGCGTCAAGCTGAAAATCGCCGCTTCAACTTCCGGCTGGAATAACACACCTTCAGCCACCCAGCCCAGATCACCGCCCAACGCCGCGCTAGATTCGTCCAACGAATATTGTGTCGCGAGTTGGGCAAAGTCCGCGCCGCCCTGCACCTGCGCGATCAGATCACGTGCGGTCGCCTCGTCCGCTACCAGGATGTGACGCGAATGCACCTGCACCGCAAAGGCCGGGACATCCTGCGTTACCTCATCGCGCACCTGTTGGACCACAAGCAGCGTATGCAGCAGCGCGCGGTATTCGTCCATCGTATAAAGCTGTGCCGCGACAATCTCCTCCAGCGTGGCCCCATTCGCCTGCGCCAGTTCGGACTGCACTGCCAGTTCAGCATCAATATCGGCGTCGGTCGCCACAATGCCCATCGCGACGGCGGCCTGCTCGATCACGATCTGCTCGATCATCGCATCCAGCACCGTTGCCTCAAACGCGGCCTGATCCGCCGGTTCCAGCACCATGCCCACCGTGAAGCGTTCCAGTTCACGCTCAAACACCGCCAATGATATCGGCTGCCCATTAACACGCGCCGCCAGCGGTTCAGTCTCCGTCGCCTGGGGCGCAGGATCGTTCCCGGCATCCGGCACACCTGCCGCCGCATCGCCGGCAGTATCGTCCGCTGCCACATCTGCCTCATCGGGGGCCGCTGCCACTACATTAGGTGATCCGCTGTCCGCTTGATCACCCGCATCACCATCATCACCGCCGCACGCAGCTAACAACAATACCGCCAGCAGCATCAGCCCAAACACCAGCGCCATCTGGCGCATCCCACGCGATTTTGCTCTGCGCACGGTTACTCCTCACCTGTTATGCCGCGCCAACACACGTTCGCGCCGCCCTGATCGAACCGCTGTCCTACGCCGAACACTATGCAAATTGTCGGCAGCAGACAGCGGCGCTAAGTGTATAGCCACGCCCCCTATTATGCAAACGCGCCCCCCGACGCGCAAGTCGGGCGGCACGAAGTCGCTATGTTGAAAGTACAGCACGAGGTTCCCGGCGTCCTCGGCGGCAGATTCCTTTGCGGTATGGGCGTTACGGCAAGATCACCTCGCGCACGAACGCAAACACCATCGGGCGGCGCTTGGTTTCGTTGTAGAAAAACTTCGAGAGCGTGTCCTCAATCTTGCGCACGTAATTGGTCCCCTCAAACTCGGCGACCACCTGCGCGATGCGCTGTTGCGCCATCTCAATCAGTTCTTCCGCGTCCCGCAGAAACACAAACCCACGCGAGATAATCTCCGCTGGCTCAGCCAACTCGCCTGTGTCCGCATCGATCAGCACCAACACACTCACGAAGCCATCCTGCGAAAGCACTTCGCGGTCGCGCATCACAATCGGCCCCACGTCGCCGACGCCCTTGCCGTCCACAAACACGTACCCGCCCGGCACACGCTCACCGACTTCCAACGTATTCTCAGTCAGGAAAATCTCGGTTCCGTTCTCGACCACTGCGGTGTTCTCGCTCGGAATGCCGAGACCTTGCGCCAGCAGCGCGTGCTGTTTCAGATGCCGCAGTTCGCCATGCACGGGGATGAAGAAACGCGGACGGATCAGGTTGATCAGCAGCTTGAGTTCCTCACGCCGCGCGTGCCCTGAGACATGCACCTTCGCCACCGAGTGATAGATCACCGTTGCGCCGCCCTGGATCAGCTTGTTCATCGTGCGATGTACCAGTTCCTCGTTGCCGGGAATCGGATGTGCGGACATCACCACCGTGTCGCCCTCGCGGATTTCCAGATGTCTGTGGCGGCCCCAGGCCAGACGTCCC
>CBEVZO010000732.1:0-2538 GCA_965554365.1 uncultured Anaerolineae bacterium | reverse complement strand
TAATCGCGGAAACGGCGATATCCTCGTCTTGCAGCAGGGGCATCCCCGTGTCGGGGCCCTGATCAGGATCGGGGCCTCCGGGCGGGACTGTTGGTGTGGGGTCTTGCATGGCGGCTCCAATGTGTGCGCTGCCCGGCGCGACGATCAGCAGCAGCGCCATCAGCCCGATCACACTCAGCGCGAACAACGAGAAGGTACGCATGGGATAATCCTCATCTCATAAACCTAAAAAGCGCAATAGGACACGGATGAACATGGATATACACAGATCAAAACAAAAATCCGTGTCCCATTCTGTTTTTTCACCCTTGGCGTGATACGTCTCTACCAGCGTAACACGCCTTCGATCACTGGCACAACCGATCCGCCGACGCGCACCATCGTGATATCGCCCGGCGCGCCGTCCACCTCGATGTTGATCACGCTCGGACGTGCCATCTCGATCCCTTGCTCGGAGGTGATGAACGTAGTTGGCAGTGTGGCGGGCACGAGATGGTGCTGTACGAGATACGCGCCCAGGCCGCCGCTCGCTGATCCGGTGGCGGGGTCTTCGGGCACACCGACTCCCGGCGCGAACAAGCGTGTGTGAACCGTTGAGTCGGGCTGCTCGGTTTCCAGCGCCAACACCATCAAACACTCGTGGCACTGTGTTTGGGGGTCGAGTGCGGTCATCACGCGCGTGAGCGCTCTAGCGTCCTGGCGCTTGGGGCTGAGGCTCTGCACCTCTGCCAGCGAGCGCACCGGCACGAACAACTGCCGTATACCGGTTGATACCACCTGCACGGGCACGCCGACCGCCGTGATCGCTGCGGTCGGTAAATTCAGGCCGCGCGCGAGCGCCTTCACCTGTTCGATGCTGGCAATCGGGCCGAACTGTGGCTGCATATGGTCCATCACGACGTGTGTCACTGCGCCGTCAGCGACATGCAGCGCCGCCGCGCGCACGCCGACGCCCAACTCGAAGCGCACGGTCGTGACCGGCTCCTGCAAGTCCACGCGGCCCAGATGCGCCAGCACCCAATGCGTGCCCACGACCGGATGCCCCGCGAACGGCATTTCCGCGTCCGGCGTGAAGATGCGCACCTTGAAATCTGCGTCGGGATGCGCGGGCGGGAAGACGAACGTCGTCTCGGAGAGGTTCATTTCTCTGGCGATGGCCTGCATCTGCGCGGTGTCGAGTCCGTCCGCATCGGGGAACACGGCGAGCGGGTTCCCGCCGAAGACCTGGTCGGTAAACACGTCCACCTGGATAAAGCGGTAGTCGGGCATAGTCAGCTACTCCCCATCCCTGGATTGTCGTGAAATAATTAATGGGACACGGATGAACACAGATAAACACGGATTTTTGTTTTTAATCTGCGTTTATCCGTGCCCCATTCTATTTTATTTTGCGCATACTATAAGTATACTCGCCGGGGGCGGTTTTGGGATTAGCGTTTGGTGTGGATTGGTTCTGCGTCTAGCGATATACGCGCCCCGCGACCAACTGCGCCAGCGGCAGGAATAGCGGCTCCGGCAGCGCGTCCCACGCGAACCAACCGATCTCCGACACCTCACGCGGTGCGGTGATCGTTGGCTCACCGGAGATCAGATCGCCCTGCATCCAGATCGTGATGTAGTGCTTGCCTGTCTCCGCGAAGATGTCGTTCGTCAGGCCGCGAAAGCGCACGTTGCCGATCTCGATGCCAGTTTCCTCGCGCGTCTCACGGATCGCGCATTGATCGGGCGTTTCGCCAGGATCGAGATGCCCGCCGGGGTTGGACCATGTGCCGTTGCCGTGCGGCGTCGCGCGTTGGATCAACAGCACGCGGCCCGCTGCATCCTCGATAATCACGCCGACGCCGACGCGAACGATAGTCTGTGCGTTCATTGTACGTACTCCCGGAGCCAGAACGCCCCCTCGGTGAAGAAGCGTTGGATCAACACGCGATCTTGATCGCACGAGGGACAATCCGGGCGTTCGGGATGCCACTGCACGGCCAGAATCGCATGTTCGCGGTGCAGCACACCCTCGATTAGCGGGTCGGACGGTGAGACAGCAAACACGTCGAACTCCGGCGCGAGGATGTCGCGCGTCACGCCCTGGTGGTGGTGCGAGTTCACAGTGACCTGTGTCACGCTGAGCAGGTCCGCGATGCGCTGATCTACAAGCTCGACGGTGTGGAATTCGTCCTCGGTGTGGTGATCGATGGTTGTGTTGAGCGTGGAGGGAATATCCTGCACCAGCCCGCCGCCGAAATACGCGTTAAGCACCTGAAAGCCCCGGCAGATGCCCAGAATTGGCAGGTTGCGCGCCAGCGCCGCATCGATCAGCGCCCACTCGGTGCGGTCGCGTTCGGGGGCCACATGCACGGCATGTGTGTTGTCCTGGTGATAGCGCGCCGGGTCGAGATCACCGCCGCCGCTGAGGACAATCGCGCGGATATCCAGCGCCACGAGATAGGCGTCCACATCTGCGAGGTTGTTGGGGATCAACACAGGTATCACGCCAAACGCTTGCAGAAATGGCACATAGGGCGTGCGGATCATGTCGCGCTG
>CBEVZO010000731.1:0-2543 GCA_965554365.1 uncultured Anaerolineae bacterium | reverse complement strand
GACTCCCCCTCTCCATCTTGGATGGGGAGGGGGTTGGGGGGTGGGGCCGTTCTGCTGTCATCCCTGAATTTTTCACAGGAGGTGCGCTTATGCGTCGTGTTGCTACTACCCTCGGAATCGCCGCCGTGCTGCTGAGCGTGGTGGTTGGATTCGCGGTCGGCTTGATTATCAGTTTGGCCGGGAATGTGAACTCGTCTGCGGCTGTGGCTCCCTGGCCGGATTATGCCGCCTATCCATTGCCCACGCCCGCGCCGCCTGCTGACGAGTATCTGGCGTTTCTCGACGCGGAAGAAGCCGCCGTTGCTCATGTATACGATACTGTTGGCCCCTCGGTTGTGCATATCACCAGCCGCACCGAGGTCTACGACTTCTGGCGTGGCGTTATTCCGCAAGAGGGCACGGGGTCCGGCTTCGTATACGATGACTTCGGCCATATCGTGACCAATTTCCACGTCATCGAGGGCGCTGACGAGATCGAGGTCTTGCTGGCGGACGGGACTGCATTACCTGCGCAGGTGGTTGGCGCCGACTCGTACTACGACCTCGCCGTGCTGCGTGTTGATGTCGATAAGCTCCACGCGCCCGCCTTGCCCCTGGGGGACGCGAATACCCTGCGCGTCGGGCAGCGCGTGCTGGCGATTGGCAATCCCTTCGGCTTGGACCGCACGCTGACGACCGGTGTGATCAGCGCCCTGGATCGCACGATTGAAGCCGAATCAGGATCGGTGATCGGCAACGTGATCCAGACCGACGCCGCGATCAACCCCGGCAACTCCGGCGGCCCACTGCTGAACTCACGCGGACAGGTGATCGGCGTCAACACCGCGATCCAATCGCCATCCGGCGGGTCAGTGGGCATCGGATTCGCCGTGCCGATCAGTGCCGTGCAGCGTGTCGTGCCAGAACTGATCGCCTATGGCAACTATCACCACCCGTCACTGCTCATCGCTGTGGTCGAACTGGGCTACGAGGTCCGGCCTAGCGCAACAGGCCCACAACACGGCTTGCTGATTGTGGAGATGGCTCCCAACGGCTCAGCGGCGCAGATGGGGCTTTTGGCTGCGACCGTCCAACATCAGGGCCGCCAGACAGTCTATTACGGTGGCGACATCATCACCGCAATCGACGGCGTGCCAGTCTACACACGCGACGATCTGATGCTCTACCTCGAAGATTACACCGTCCCCGGCGACACTGTGATCGTGGCCTTTTTCCGTGAAAAAAGGTCCTACGAGGTCGAGATCGTCGTTGGGGAGTTCACGGGCTACTGATCGTCACGCGGCTTGATCTTTGTCCGGTAATGCGCGCCGGTTTACTCCTATCCCCGCAGGCGGAGAGGGGACTTTGCCGCGTGGGTTGCTCCCCCTCTCCATAGGTTGCATCGAGCGCCAGCGAGATCAACCATCTCGGATAGAGAGGGGGCCGGGGGGTGAGGTAAACTAACTCGATGCGCATGGGTACACCAGCACCCCTGTCCCCACCCCGATAGGCCGATTAAACAGATGTGTGTTACAATGACCGCAACGTAAACATGCATCATTCACAATCATTTGTCGATCCACTCTGCAAGGCGCAGTCGGAGCAGAAATAATGCAATCACCGACATCTCCAAACATCACTCGCACGACGTCCTGGACGGTGGTGCTGCCGGTCATCGCGCTTACCTTGGCGCTGATCCTGCTCATCGCCTATCTCGTCCTGGCGTTGGACTGGCGCGATCAGGCGTTTCTTGGTTTCATGCCACACCGCAACCTGGAGATCAGCAATGCTGAGTCCTTGACCGGCGAAGCGTGGCCCGCGTTTGACTCCGGGCTGCGTGAGGGCGACCGTGTCGTTCGTCTGGACGGCATCCCGCTCAACACATTACCGGTGGGCGAACGCCTGGGCCGCATGAACGAGATTCTCGCGGATCACAACGCGGGTGAAGGCGTATGGATCGGCTTCGAGCGCGAAATGGACGATGGGACCGACCGCCCGATGGGGACCACCTGTAACCGGGTGGAAGGGACGCTTAATACGTGGCTGTGCCGCATGACGATTCGCCTGGGCGCGATGCCCGATGCCGATTTCCTGCTGTACTTTGGCGCGGGCTGGATATCGGGGGCGCTACTGTGGGTGCTGGCAGCATTTGTGCTGTGGCGGCAATGGCGAACGCCCCAGATGCAGACTATCGTTACGCTGGCGGCGGCCCTGTCGATCTTCATGGCGGGCGGCTTCGACCGTATCAGCACGCATTCACTTGCCTGGGCCTGGCTGTGGGTGACGGCACTCGCGGGTGGGCTGATGGTCACCTTCGCGTTGGAGTTCCCTTACCGCTTTGCCATCGTGCAGGAGAATCCGATCTGGCGCTGGTCGCCCTTGCTGATTGCGTTGGCACTCGGCAGCGCGAGCGTGGCGTTTTACACATCCAGCGACGCTAACCTCTACAAAGCCTCATTCATTCTGGCCCTGCTCTTATTCATCATCGGCGGGATCACGTTGGGCGGTGTGATGGCCTGGCGGCGTGTCCGCTCGGCTTCTCCGGTCGTGCGCAACCAGAGTAC
>CBEVZO010000730.1:0-2543 GCA_965554365.1 uncultured Anaerolineae bacterium | reverse complement strand
TACGTGATCAGTGTCTTTGGGATGGTATTATTCCAATCCTCCGAATTGCTCGATCTATCTCGTGAACTCAACGCTGACGATCAGTTCTTCCAGGTTGAAGTAGCGCGTTCTGGCGATCAACTTTCGCTCTCGGCGTGGTATGAGGGAAGTTGTCGATCGAAGCATTCTGCCTGGCAGACTTCAGATAAATGTAACGTGCTTGCCAATGACCTTGCTGAACAGGCGTTTAACGTGTACGAAGATATTCGCGAGATTAAAAGAATCCGGGTCGCAATCTATCGTGCGATGGACCTGGGTTTTTCCACTCAGAGTCAAGTATATTACTGGACTTTCACGGTGACAAACTGATTGACGTTGCGAGTAACTAGATCACAAGAGAGACACCTATGCCCGAAATCGCAATTGCGTTAATGAGCGGCCCGCAGGACGGCGATGTGCTGACCTTCGAGACGCTGATCGATCCCGACCGTCCCACCGAGGTTACTATCGGGCGGCGCGAAGGCTGCGACGTGTGTTTGAGTTACGATAGCCAGGTCTCACGCGAACACGCCGTCGTGGTCTACGATGGCGATACATTCTGGGTGCAAGACACGGGCAGCACCAACGGTACGTTTATCGAGGAAGATCGCATCACGACACGCACGCCGGTCCAGCCGGGACAGTTGTTCCGCATCGGGCGGACGTGGCTGCGTGTCGAACCGTTGGCGCGTTTCCGTCCTCTGGAGCCGCTCGATCCGCCTGACGATTTGCCGTTTTAGGGAGCGCTGATGCGTACAAAAACACAGAAACTGGTCCCTCCCCCTGGTCCTTTCCCCATCCGAGATGGAGCAAGGGAGAGTCAGGCGTGTGTTTGCCGCAACTCCCCCTCTCCATTCCAATGGAGAGGGGGCCGGGGGGTGAGGCCCGCTTTGCGCACGATCTTCGCGGCGATCCTGCTGCTGGCGTTACTCGCGCCGCTGACCACGATCCCCGTGCCCCTGACGCCACCATCGCCCGCCGCCGCACAAGACGGTTGGAGCGCGCCACCGCTGCCAGTCGCCTCGTTTGGAGAGCATCCCCGGCTGTTGATCTCGCGCGAATACATTGATTTCACGCTCAAACCGCGCATTCTGGCGGAAGCGTCTACCTGGACCGCGTTCGCCGCGTATGTGGAGTCTGGTGAGGTGGACGAAGACGCGGATTGGACAGCAGGCACGGCGCTGCGCTCGTTGGCGCTGGCGTGGCTGGTCACGGACGATCCGGCGTATGCGGAACGCGCGAAAGTGATCATGGTGCAGTTGGCGGCGCGCGTCGAGAATCATCCCACGCTGACGGCGGGTGACGGCTATGATGGTGCATTCATGGAGGATGTCGCGGCGCTGGCGCTCGGTTATGACTGGCTCTACGGCGCGCTGACGCCTGATGATCGCAGCGGCATCCGGCTCACGCTGTGGCGCGCGGCAAAACGGCTGCGCGATCCGGCGGCGGATACGGGTAGCCTCGTGTGGCTGGATGGGCAGCTTTCCGCGTTCGGCAACTACGATCCGCGCTGGCTGTGGGCGCTCACGGCGACGGGACTCGCGTTGTGGGGCGAAAACGACGACGCGCCGGAATTGCTCGACTACTGCCGGGGCGTGCTGACCGATATCGTGATCCCCGCGCTGGACCTGCAAGACGGCGGTGCGTGGGCCGAGGGTCCGGTCTACGGTTTCATCGCGATCTGGTTCAAAGTGCAGACCGCGTTGGCGTGGTGGACGGCGACCGGCGAATACTATTTCGATGACACGGCGTGGTGGTACGACCGCCTTGCCTACGATATGTTTCTTTACCATCCATCCACGATGAACGCCTTCAATGCCGAGTGGGGCGATCCGTTTCACAGCTACCCGTCGATCATTGGCGATGCGGAGCGCTATCACGCCATTGCAGCATGGGGTCGCGCTCAGGATGGGTTGCTGCGCGCGGTGTATCCTAACACGGAGCATGGGAACTGGATGGCGTGGTTCCTGCGCCAACCGCCCCATACTATGCCCGCGTGGATGGCATCCGAGGAATTCTTGTGGCGCGAACCCGATTGGCCCGGTGTCCCGCCGTTTGTCTCGACGTGGGACACCGACTATTTGGGACACGTCTTCATGCGCTCACATTGGACCGATCCGGCAGGCGCGCTGGACCAAACAGCGACCTATGTCAGCTTCAACGCGGGAGATCGCATCACGTATCACCAGTTTTTCGACCAGGGCAATCTGACGATCTTCCACAACGGCGCGGATTTGCTGGTGCGCTCCGGCGTCTACAGTGGCGACGGAACCGCTGATCATGACGCGAACTGGTATGCGCGCAGCATCGCCGCCAACACGATCCTGATCTGCGATCTCGCGGAGTCATTCGACGGCATCCGGCCCAACAACGACCGTGATGTGTGGGTCAACGACTGCGGACAGCGCCCGATGCATCCCGCCCCGCGCACAGCGATCAACGTGGACTACCTGTTTGCAAACTGGCGCGCGTATGACACGGGCACGATCACGCGCGTCGGGGAGCAGGAAGGCGTGACCTACATC
>CBEVZO010000729.1:0-2544 GCA_965554365.1 uncultured Anaerolineae bacterium | reverse complement strand
CGCAAGCATCGCCCCTACAAAACACCCATGAATCGAGTTCGCCAACAGTATCGCACGCGGAGAGGGAACTTTGCTGCGTGGGTTGCTCCCCCTCTCCATAGGTTGCATCGAGCGCCAGCGAGATCAACAGTCTCGGATGGAGAGGGGGCCGGCTCTCAGGGGTAGGTTTTCCATTTGGGGGACCGTTGTAGCAATAGGTCGTCAATGGTGTGTCGCTTTTAGCCCCTATTCCCCCCAGCCCCCCTTTCCCCGCAAGCGGAGAAAGAGGGGAGCCAATCGCGTGGTGAAGTCCCCTCTCCATCAGCGCAGCGCCATGGGGAGGGGATTTAGGGGAGGGGCTTGCCTACAAAACCCACATCATAAAATACCTACCCCTGAAAGGAGGAGGCTGGGGGGTGAGGCCGTTCTAAGCACTATGACAAGCCACTGTCAACTCGTTCGTGGTCCCCTACGCGCACCCCAGTTTGACCGCAAGCACACCCCGCGCCATAATTAGCGGCTATGGTGATTCAAACGATTCAACACGGTCGCGTCACGTGGGTGGACATTGTGGGCGTCACCGCAGAGGACATCGCGTTCCTGCGCACCAACTACCCGCACTTTCACCTGCTGGACCTGGAAGACCTCCAGAGCCGCATCGAGCGCCCCAAGATCGACGAATACGATGATTACCTGTTCGTCGTGATGCAGTTTCCGCAGTGGGATTCGGTGCAGCGCATCACCCGCCCGGCAGAAGTTGATATGTTTGTCGGCAGCGGCTATTTGATCACGGCTAGCGATGGCGCGCTCAAACCGCTGAAGCAGTTGTTCGAGCAGTGTCAGATCGACGCGGCGGCCCGCGAGCTATACATGGGGCGCGGCGCGAGTAGAATCTTTTACACCGTGATCGACCGGCTGGTAGACTACATTCTGCCGATCCTGTACAAAGTCGATGCGAACATCCGTCACCTGGAAGATGAAATCTTCACCGAAGATTCGCGCCAAGTGATGCAAGACCTCGCCATTCTGCGGCGCGACATCATCGCCCTGCGCCGCATCATCCGCCCACAGATCGCTATTGTGGATAACTTTCAGAAAGTAGATCGCCCTTACATCCGCGAAGACCTGGATGTATATTTTGGCGACATCTACGACCACGTCGTGAAGGCGTGGGAAATCGTCGAAGATCACTACGATGTGATCAACGGTATCTCCGACATGGCCGCGACGTTGGTGAGTTATCGCCTCAACGAGGTGATGCAGATTCTCACCGTCATCTCCGTGATCATGCTGCCGCTGACTCTGATCAGCGGGATTTATGGCATGAACATCGATCTACCACTCATGCACACACCCGGCGCATTTCTGATGGTGATCGGATTGATGTTCGCCATCGCGCTGGCGATGCTATCGTATTTCCGTCATCGAGGTTGGTTGTGAGTTCTCAAAAAGTATCATTGCCGCGTGCGCATTTCATCCGCCGCACAAATGAATTGCGTCAGTGGGTCGACCGCTGGCGTGCCGAACCCTTACTGGCTGTGGATACTGAATCCAACAGTCTGTTCGCCTATTACGAACGCGTCTGCCTGGTCCAGCTTTCCACACGGGAACAAGACTTCATCATCGATCCGCTGGAAGTGCAGGACATGCAGCCACTCGGCGATCTGCTGGCAGACCCCGCAATCGAGGTCATTTTCCACGCCGCCGAATACGACGTGATCACGCTCAAGCGCGATTTTGGCTTCACGTTCGCCAACATTTTCGACACGATGCTGGCGGCGCGTGTTTGTGGCTGGCAGAAGATCGGCCTGGGCAACATCTTAGAGGCGCAGTTTGGCGTGCGCGCCGAGAAGAAGTATCAGCGCGCCAACTGGACCAAGCGCCCGCTACCGCCGGAGCAGTTGCGGTACGCGCAGATGGACACGCATTGCCTGCCGGAACTACGCGACCGGCTGATCGCGGAACTCACGCGGTTGGGCCGTCTGCAAGAGGCACGCGAAACATTCGCCACACTGCCCGATCTGCCGCTCGCCGAATACCACTTCGACCCGGACGGTTTCTGGCGCATCCAGCGCGTGCGCGATTTACCCCGGCAGCAGATCGCCATCGCCCGCGAGTTGTATCTCTTGCGTGACGAGATTGCGCGCCGTCGCAACTGGCCGCCGTTCAAGATTTTCGGCGATCAGACGTTGGCTGGCATCGCGCAATTAACGCCGCGTCGCCGTGAAGATTTGTATGGCGTGAAAGGGCTGAACTCGCGGCTGGTGGATCGTGACGGCGAGCGGCTGATCGATGCGGTGGCGGCGGGACGTGCCGCCAAACCGCCGCAGCAACCCCGCCGTTCGCGCCCGGTGAATCCGGCAGTGCAGGAACGCTATGAGGCGCTGAAAAACTGGCGCAAACAACGCGCCCAGGCGCGCGGTGTCGAGTCCGACGTGATCATCCCACGTGACACGATGTGGGCGCTCGCACACACGATGCCGACGCGCACCGAGGAACTGCACGACATTCCTGGCCTCGGTCCCTGGCGGCGCGAGGAGTATGGCACGGAACTGCTGGACGTGC
>CBEVZO010000728.1:0-2556 GCA_965554365.1 uncultured Anaerolineae bacterium | reverse complement strand
CGCGCCGAACGTCTGCGCCCGGTCGCGCTGCGGGCCGTACTCGTCGCCACGCCGGTACGGATCGCCCTGCACCGGCGGCACAGCCGACTGTGCGATCACGGAGTCCCGCACGCTGCGCTGCACGGCGGAAAACACCGCGTCAGGATACCGGAAGCGCACCTCGGCTTTGGTCGGATGCACATTCACGTCCACTTCATCCAGCGGCACACTGATCATCAGCACTGCCAGCGGATAACGGCCCTGCGGCATCAGCGTGTGATACGCTTGCACCACCGCATATGTCAGGCTCTGATCCGCTATCGCGCGCCCGTTCAAAAATAACACGATGTGGCTGCGATTCGAGCGATTCAGCCCCGGCGATGAGGAATAGCCGTAGACTTCAATCGGCGGCAAATCCTTGCGCAGCATCGGCTGCGGATCGACTTCCAGCATCTCTTTGAACGTGTCCAGCCCGTAGGCTTCGACCAACACGTCTGCCAGATCGCCGCTGCCCGTGCTGCGAAACTGCTCGCGCCCCTCCTGCACCAGCCGGAAGCGCACGCCA
Organism: uncultured Anaerolineae bacterium; assembly: GCA_965554365.1. Lineage (GTDB taxonomy): Bacteria > Chloroflexota > Anaerolineae > Aggregatilineales > Aggregatilineaceae > CAYRNY01. Next base: position 2,012 of record CBEVZO010000728.1, on the reverse strand, counting down.
GGATATGCCATCGCATAGCGCGTGATCAACTGCGTGATGTGCCGCCGTTCCGTGCTGTCAGATTTCATGAATTTCAAGCGCGCGGGCGTGTTGAAGAACAAATTCTCAATCGTGATGATCGTGCCCGCCGATGTGCCCGCCGCGCGATCATGGCGCACTTCGCCGCCCTCGACCAACACCTCCGCGCCAGTCATTTCGTCGCGGTGGCGCGTAACCAGCGTCGTGCGGCTCACTGAGGCGATACTCGCCAACGCCTCGCCCCGGAAACCTAGCGTTTGGATATGATCCAGGTCTTCGACCGTCTGCAACTTGCTGGTCGAGTGCCGCGCAAACGCCAACGCCGCTTCCTCTGCCGAGATACCGATCCCGTCATCGCTCACGCGGATCAGCTTCTTGCCGCCCTGCTCAATCTCTACCGTGATCGCACCCGCGTCAGCGTCCAGTGCATTCTCGATTAACTCTTTCACCACCGACGCCGGACGCTCGACCACCTCGCCCGCCGCGATCTGTGCCGCCACAATGTCCGATAACACACGAATTGCCATACTTCATCCTCTATAGACACGAAACCCCGGCCAGAGACCGGGGCAGCTTGTGAACCATAATGCGGCAGGGACTACACGCCTCCCACCAGATTCGGGCCATCCAACGGCAGCGAGAAAAAGAACGTGCTGCCCTCGCCCTCAACACTCTCAACCCATGTATCGCCGCCGTGCCGCTGCGCCACATTCTTGACAATGAACAGCCCTAGCCCACTGCCCTTGACGCGCTTCCATTCCGGGCGGTGAATGCGCGAATTGCGCTTGAATAACTTCTGCTGGTTCTCCACGCTGATGCCAAAGCCGTCATCTGTCACGCGGAACACTAACTCGCCCTCCTGCACCACGAGTTGCACATCAATATGCCCGTCTGCGGGCGTATATTTCACCGCGTTTTCGGCGAGATTCGTGAACGCACTGACAATCAAACTGGCGTCCACATTCAGCACCGGCACACCATCGCCCACCGTATGCGTGAGTTCAATCCCCTTTTCACGCGCCGGTTCGTCGAGGCCCTCAAGCACCTTGTGGAATATCTCTTCCATGTCGCACGCTTCACGCTCCAACTGGTATGTACCCGTCATCGGGTCGAGCCGCCCGGCCTTCAAAATCTTCTCGACCATGTCCGACATCTGCACAAATCCACCGGCGATCTTCCCCACAAACTCGCCTTGCTTGGGGTTTAGATCACCGACCATGTCCATCATGTCAAGATAGCCCTTCATATAAGTCAGCGGCGTGCGCATATCGTGCGAGACGGTACTCAGGAACTCCGACATATTGTCATGCAGCCGCTTAAAACGTGTGATATCTTGCAGCAGCAACACCCAACCACCCTGCTCATCGTCCTCAGTAATGACTTCCGAGATGCTCACGGCATAGGTGCGCTCGTCGTCGAGTGCATATTCCGGCGGCGTTGCACCCTCACCACCCGGCAACGGGTCTTCAAACAACGTCGCCAGTCCTGCCAGCCCTGCAACAGCATCCAACGACTGCCCCATGACATCCTGTTCCACCACCTCGAACAACTGCTGCGCTGTCGGATTCATCAATTGCACATGCAGGTCGCGATCCACGACCAGCACCGGATCAGGCGTATGGGCCAGCACCGCCGAGAGCCACGCATAACGCCGCCGCAGCCGGGCCATCGACCGCCCATTCGCCAGCGCTATCGCCGCCTGTCCCGCCAACGTCGCCCAGAATAGACGTTCAGCATCAGACAGCGGACGCGCCTCACTGAACCCGATCCATAACACACCGTAACGCGTGTTGCGTGCCACCAGTGGCAGCGCCGCCACCAACGCCAGATCATCCGGCAAAAAGTCCGGCGGAGCATTTGTGTCGCGCGCGATCATCACTTCGCCCTGCTCCGCGACCATTGCCAATAGCGCCTCATCCACCGCGATCACCGCATCGGTTTCCAGGCCCATACCAATCACGCGCCACTGTGTTGGCGATGAACTCAGCAGCAAG
>CBEVZO010000727.1:0-2562 GCA_965554365.1 uncultured Anaerolineae bacterium | reverse complement strand
CGCGTTCGCTGTAGCGGCTGAGGAACCACGCCAATCCCAGCGCGAAGCTATCGCCCAGGTCGTGCAGGGCGTCCGAGAGTATGGCGACACTGTTGATCGCCAGCCCGCCGACGATCTCCAGCACAGTAAAGCTGGCATTGAGTGCAAACGCAATCAGCAGGCCGCGACTGCTAGCGTGTTCATGGTGATGGTGATGCTGGTGATGACCCAAGTTACTTACTCCTCACAAACGTGTTGCAACGCAAGCTGCACCATCGTGCGGATGCAGTCATCGTCTAACTGGTAATACGTTTTACGCCCCTCGTGCCGTGCCGAGACAATGCGCCGTTCGCGCAGCCAGCGCAGTTGATGCGAGACTGCCGAAGGCGTCATCTCCAACGCAGCAGCGATCTCTCCGCTGCGGCGCTCGGCGTCGAAGATCAGCAGGATGATGCGTGCCCGTGTCGGGTCCGCTGCGGCGCTGAATAGGTCCACAAGCTGTTGGATTGTCGTGTCGTCGACCATTAAAAGGCTCATCGCGCACCTGAAATCGTGAATGACGAATATAGTTGAGCTTCAATTCAATTGAATGGATACTCAAGTATCAGTGTAACGCAAAAACACTTGAGCGTCAACTCAACTATTCCGACTCTACTCATGTTGGATGTTTTGTGTCACAATCTGCGGGAACCATTATAGGAGGTGTCAATGGAGAGTTCTCTGGTTGTACAACTTTTCCTGGCGTTGGGGCTGATCATCGGCGCCGCGCAACTCTCTGGATCGGCGGCGCGCTCGTTCGGGCAGCCGCGCGTGTTTGGAGAACTGCTCGCAGGCGTGTTTCTCGGCCCGACGCTGCTGGACATGCTGCACTGGGGCGTGTTCGACGATCCCCAGCTACTCGAAAAAACGTTAGAGGAATTCGCAGAACTCGGTGTGCTATTTTTGATGTTTGCTGTAGGTCTGGAAGTCCATTTGCGCGAATTGTTCTCGGTGGGCAAGGTCGCGCTGTGGGGCGGAGTGTTGGGCGCGGTTGTGCCGCTGGCGATGGCGGTCCCCGTCGTGCTGCTGTTCGACTACGGCGTCGAGGCGGCGATTTTTATCGGTGTGGTGCTGGCGGCGACTTCGGTCAGCATCTCCGCACAAACCCTGCTGGAACTCGGCGTCTTGCACACCAAGGAAGGGTTGGGCCTGCTTGCCACCGCCGTGATCGATGATATTCTGGCGATCCTGCTGCTCTCGGTGGTGATCGCGACAATGGGGTCCGAAACGGCTGCTTCGGCGGGTGAGTTGGTCTGGATTTTTGTGCGTATGATGTTATACCTCGGTGGAGCATTGGCGCTGGCGTGGTTTGTGCTGCCGCCGCTGTTCAATCGTATCCACAGCACGCGCCAGATCGCCAGCGGAATCGCATCGTTTGCGTTGATCGCGGCGCTGATCTTTGGGTGGTCGGCGGATGTGTTGGGCGGCGTCGCGGCGATTACCGGGGCATTTATCGCGGGTGTGGGTCTGAGCCAGACGAACACGCGCGCCAAACGCGAGATCGAGCAGACCGTGCAGCACATTTCGTACGCGTTTCTCGTGCCGATCTTTTTTGTCAACGTAGGGCTGCACACCGATCTGAAAGATATCAGCTCAGACCTGCTGCCGCTGGCGGGGCTGCTAATCCTTATCGCAGCGGTATCTAAGGTGGCTGGCAGCGGTATCGGCGCGCGGATCGGTGGGTTTGCTAACGGCGAAGCGTTCCGGCTGGGTGTGTGTATGATCTCGCGCGGCGAGGTCGGGCTGATTATCGCCGCGATCGGCCTCTCCAATGGGCTGCTGGATGAGGAACTCTTCCAACCGCTGTTTCTGGTGATTCTTGTCACCACCGTGATGACGCCGCCGCTGGTCCGTTTAGTATTCAAGGATCAGCAACCAGAGCGCATAACGTTTTCCACGCAGCATAGCGATTCATAGGAGCGCATAAGATGAAAATGATATTTTTGATCACCACGAAGATCGAGCGCGGCCTCGCGGTTGCGGAAGCGTGGGAAGCGGCGGGCGCGCCCGGTGTGACAATCATCGAGAGTCATGGGCTGCGGCACTTGAAGGAGCAGAGCCGCTCGATTGAGATCAACCTGTTTGTGTCGATGGCGAGTCTGCTGCGGCAGGTCGAGGAAACGAACCAGATCATTCTGACGGTAGTGGACGATAACTTGGTGGATACGATCATTGATACGACGTGCGACGTGTTGGGCGGCGATCTGGACCAGGAAGGGACGGGAGTTGCGTTTGTGCTGCCTGTTGAGCGCGCAATCGGCCTGCGCCGCGTCGAGCAGAAAGACGACTCCAGGCCGCAATGACACCACCAGAGACGCCGCCTAACCGCACAATTGAGATCAATCTGACGCCCCTGTTACTTGTTGCGGTATTGGCGGTGCTGGTGCTGGCGGTGCTGTACGTGGATGTGCCGGGTGAGGATGAGGCTGATGACACGGCTGGCGCGACGCCGCAAGCACAGGGCGTGACGGTTTACCCCACGCCCGCCCCGGTGACGTTTATTGTCCCGACGCTGCTACCGTCCACGCTCGGCCCCACACGCAC
>CBEVZO010000726.1:0-2571 GCA_965554365.1 uncultured Anaerolineae bacterium | reverse complement strand
AAGCCGCAGCGGGTGACGTGATCGACATCCTGCTGCTGGCGGATCGCCCAGCAGATCAGGCGGATCAGGATCAGCGCGTACAGTACAGCCTGTTTGACACACTGCTGGTCGTGCGTGCGCCGGATGGCAGTCTGCTGGCGGCCAACGATGATATGGGCAACGGGTTCACTAATTCCGCATTGATGGCATTGACGCTGCCAGAGACGGGCACATACACCATTGAGGTGCGCAGTTGGGCCAACATTACGGGCGGCGGTTATACGCTGGTGATCACCCCGCAGGACGCGGACGAGTAAACGCCGGGTGTTTTAACCCCTGATGTGAGATCATGCGCGGGGATGCGGCTGCGGTGCGGCGGTATCCCCGTGTGGCGTGGTGCAACTCACCAGCCCAGATGGATTTTGAGCCGCGTGATTACATTGAAGATGATCGGGCACTTGCCGACTCCGGCAATGTACTCGTCGATCAACCAGCGGAAATCCGGGGTGAAGGCGGGGTAATCGCGGCAGGACTGCGGACGGTGGTCATACAGCGTACACCGTGTGCCGGACGCGCCGCCCAAGAACGCGCACGGCGAGCAGCGGAACACACCCCACTCGTGCCAGTCCTGGCCCGCGCGTTGGTCTACATACTGCGCGATCACTTGCGCTGGTGGCAGGCTGAGCGCCTGCGCCAACGGGAGCATATCGTCAGGAGCCAAACCAACCGCAATCGACCGGCAGCAGTTCGCGCAGGCTAAACAGTCGATGTGCGGCACAACCTCGGCAGCGATGCGATCCACCAGCGCGTCGAGTTCGGCATCCGCACGGCATTCGCGCGTCCACATAATCTCGACATAGTACGCAAACGCCAGATCATCGTCGCGCCGCGCCTGAGCCAGTGCCGCGATACGGTCGAGATCAGTTTCCAGCGGTGGCAAAGTAAACATATCCAATCGGGGCCGTGCGCTTAGGCGTCCTGTGCTTGATCCGCGCTGGCCGCCGCCGCGTCTTCCTGTACTTTGGTCTATTCAAGTCGCGTGTGCAGTTGCTCCAGAATTTCGGTGAACGCCTCGCCGAGAAAATGCGTCATCTCCTCCGAGCCTTCTAGTTCCTCGGCGGCGACTTCGCGCATCGTGGCAATAAACGTTTCTTTGTCGACAAGGCCCTGCTGGATCAGCAGCCGCGCCAGCGCCTTCGCGATGACAAAGCCATCCACGCCCCGCGCGCCCAGACTCGCCAATCCGCCGAACAGATCGCCAAAAATCTCTTGGGTGGTTCTGATATCCTCTTGCACCGTATGTCTCTCCCATGTCACGCAGTCAGTTTCATGCGGCCCCGATTGTAACGCGAATGGTATGTTGCGCCTAACCGCAATTTCACCGCAGCAGCGCAGAGGCCGACTACCGTCGCGCGCAGATCGCGGCAGCGGGGTCAGCGTGTCGCGGGAGAAACATCTACTTACGTCCCGGATTCGCGCTGCCGAGCGATTTTCTTAGCATTACGGAGCAGGGTAAAAATGGTACGCGTGTTCTCACTCGCCACCGCTGCCGCTGCGATCAGATCGCGGTCGTCATTTGCCAGAACACGTCCAATAAAATGATCCAATGCAGGAGTTAACGTACTCAAGCCTGAGGGGACAGGCGGTTCACACACCAATAAACGTTGGGCGTTTCCTCCGAACATGCGATGGGGCATCGCATCCGTCTCATTATTCTGATTTGCTGCCAAATTCCAGAAGCGGTCTTCATAGTAGACGCCCGTTTCCCATGCAGCAATCATGAGCCATGTCAGGTACAACATACGATAATCACCGCGCAACAAATCCTCGCGCAGCCCAACCATGCGATCTAGTTCGCCCGCGCCGCTGTCGATCCAGCCCATCAAGTCGTCGTCGTGGATGTAAATATCAACAATCGCGTAATCGGGGGTAAACGTGATTTTGCAGTACGCCTCGTCCTCCCCACAGGCATAGCGCTCCAATGCCGCCCGATCCACTGACGCCAACGGTAGCCGGAACATCAGCCGCCGCGTGCCCCAATTGGCAATGTAGAACATCGCGTCAAAGCATTTGGTTAGCAGGGCTGTCTCGTCGGCGCGTAAACTGCTGTAGTGATACTCAAACGCCGCGCGTGACGGCGACAATTCCACGCGCGAGGACAACCCATCGACATACTTCAACTCGGCATCGTTCAAGCGCCGGTCGAGTGCTTGGAACTCCCAATACTGGTATTCGCCCATCGTTGATACTCCTCACTCAAACTTAACCGGGAATGATCGCGCAGATCGCTGCGGAATGCAACCCGACACGCTCCTACACAACGCTTATACATCTCTGGTGAAAATTATACGCGCATCCGACACACCTCTAACGGATCGCTGAGATAGCTCTTACACGAGTGTGCGATGATCTGTGCAGTAACGGAATACGAGTGTTATTGCTAGCACACAAGGAGCAACTGATCATGGCGAAGCTGGTACGTTGGACCCCTGCTCAGGTCGCCGCCCGCCGGCATAATCTGACCGCTGTCGATAAGCTGTTTGACGAACTGTGGAACAGCATGTGGGAAGCACGCGCGGCCCGCAACGAGGA
>CBEVZO010000725.1:0-2571 GCA_965554365.1 uncultured Anaerolineae bacterium | reverse complement strand
CCTTTGATTGTCTGTAGCTGAGGGTTTCAATCCTCAGCGAACCACGCGATCACAAATGTCTATTTTCAGAGGAGTCTGTGTGGTACGCCTGCCAGCAGTCCTCCACGTTGCTTTGGGCCCCCGTCTGCGCTGTTGCGGGCCGCTGTGGGCTTTCGTGCGCCCGACGCTCGCCGCGCCCCAACCCCGCGATCTGGGCGGTCCGCAGCGTCGTGCAGGGATGCGCGACCAGACTCACCGGTCGCGTCGTCCCAAAACGGAGCGCAGGACCGCCCAGATCGCATCGATCCAACGGCCCTGCGGAGTGAGTTATGTGTGGTGTATGGCGCGTTATTCTTGCTCAGCGAGCCACCGTTCGGTGGTCATCGCGGCGGCTGCGCCCTGTCCGACTGAGGTCGCGACCTGGCGGAAGATACGGTCCTGGATTTCGCCCGCCGCAAAGACACCCTCAACACTGGTGTGCATTTCCTTGTCTGCGACGACATAACCGTACTGGTCGCGCTCCAACTGGCCCTCGAACAGGTCGCTGTTGGGATCATGCCCGATGAAGATGAAGACGCCCTCGGTTAGCTTTTCATACACCTCGCCGGTCTTGACATTGCGCAGACGCACGGCGGTCACTTTCTGGTTGCCGACAATCTCCTCGATCACCGTATCCCAGATAAAGCTCATCTTCTCATTGCTATGGGCGCGCTTTTGCAGCGTGGCCCCGCCCCGCAGTTCGTCGCGGCGATGGATCAACTCGACCGTGCTAGCGAAGCGCGTCAGGAACAGACCTTCCTCAAGCGCACTGTCGCCGCCGCCCACCACCACAATTTCCTTATCACGGAAGAAAAAACCGTCGCAGGTTCCGCAGTAGCTCACGCCGTTGCCGGTGAATTCCTTCTCACCAGGCACGTTGAGATGTCGCGGCGTCGCCCCTACCGTGACGATCACAGCATCCGCCAGATACTCGCCACCGTCATCGGTCCAGATGCGGAAAGGCGGGCCGCTGGTGAAGTCCACTTTGCTCACTGCGGTGTAGTTCTTGAGCCGCGCGCCAAAACGCTCCGCCTGCGAGACCATGAAATCAACCAGTTCCTGCCCGCTCAGCCCTTCGGGGAAGCCGGGATAATTCTCGATTTCGTGCGTCAGCGCCACCTGCCCGCCGAGTTCATGCCCCGCAATCACCAGCGGGTTGAGATTCGCGCGCGCGGTGTACAGCGCCGCCGTCAGCCCTGCCGGACCAGACCCCATGATAATCACGCGTTCGTGCTGTACGCCGTCCTGCGTGTCGGCGGTGTCACCTGCGGTACTCAGTGTGAAGCTCATGCTATACCCTCGCTTGCTGCCTGATACTCTGGCTTGCGCTATCCCTGCCCCGCTGGCGGCACAGGGGAAATTGATATGTGTTGATGCTAGTGTTGCGCCATCTATAGCTATTGGATGCGTGGTAGGCGCTGACGGTCGTAGAAGTTTATCGAATTCTAATGTAGAATCCAGCATTCGGCGGCGTTTCTTGCCCGTTTCTAATGAGCGCAATGGTCGCTTTCGCGCTTTTAAGAGATTTGCTATAGTTAGCATGAAATTACTGTTGGGCTGAGAGCATCGAGGCACTGTGTGGTGAATAACGAACACGACTCTGCGGAACAATCGGATTCCCTGTTGCGGCGTTTGCTGAACGAGGATCAAGAACCCCGTATCCCGGCAGAAGGCCCGATGCACCGGGCCGAAGACGACACCCCGCCGGGTGCAAGATACTCGCCGGTTCCGGGACATAATGTACCTGCCCATCCTCAAGCGATGGACGACGATGCGGCGGATTTGCCGCCCGTATCACCGATCCGCCCCACCGTGCCGGATAGCGAGCATGATCCGCACGCGCCACTGACTCCAACGCCCCCGCGCACGCCGCTCGAACGCCAGCTCTCCCCGCGCGAGCAGATGCAGCGTGCCGAAGAAGCGCTGATCAATTTACGTCATAAAATGGCGTTGGTCGCTGCTGAGTTTGCCGAGGGTAAGCTAAATCAGGCGCAGTTCGACGCGATCTACGCACGCTACAGCGAACAACGCGACATCACCGAGCGCCTGCTGACACGCGATCCTGAAAGTCAGGCGTGGCAGTCGGTGGTGCGGCCCGGCCACACGCAGTTCCTCAAGCAGTATTACGAAGCACGCCCGTTGTCCTACACGATCTATGATCTGGGCACCTTTGGACGCATCATCGTCACGGGCAAAATCCAGATTCGCGAGCAGCAGGTGCGCGCGGTGTTGGAACGTCTGAAGACGGTCATGGCGCGGCGTGGCAATCCTGGCGCGGCGCAGAAAAAACTGCCGGATGGGAAATGTGTGCTGTTTGTGCCCGGCACGTTAACAGCGGTGGTCATGATTTTCTCGCTGGAACCGGCGACCGGACAGATCGAGCGTGTGAGCGACATGCACCGCGATTTCGAACGCGCCAACCGTCGCGCGCTCCAATCCGGGGACTATAACCCGCACCGCATGGTGTTTCCGCACCGGGCGTTATTTGAGACGAGTCTGTTTTAGGCTAATCCGTGTTTAAAAATCTTCTGAAGCCGATTAGAATAGCAGAAC
>CBEVZO010000724.1:0-2575 GCA_965554365.1 uncultured Anaerolineae bacterium | reverse complement strand
AGGATTTGAGCATCCTTGACGAACATGGCAATCTACACCCGGCGCTCAGTGCCGCCGCTGCCGAGGGTTTGCCGCCCGTTGGCCCGTTTGATACCCGGCCTCTGGCCCCTTCACCGGAACAACGCGCACGGCTGCTGGCTGCTGCGGACAAAGCAGCGGGCAGCGCGGGAGATACTCCTGTCGTTCCGACCACCGCTGCGCCGCCTACGACTGGCGCACCAGGCCGTCCACGTCCACTAGTCATCCTGAGCTTGACCCTCACGCTGGCCCTGATTGTCACCATCGCCTTCATGGTGTTCAGCGACAACAACGGCCCACTGAGCAGCATTTTCGGCGGGGACGACGACACCACCACGCCTAACCTGACCCAGACCGAACTCGCCATCGCCGCATCGCGGCCCACAAACACGCCCACACCCTCTCCCTCAACCATCCCGACGGAGATTCCGGCACGCGATACACAAACGACCGCCGCCGCGACGTATGTGCTGTCTCCGATAGCGCGAGAAACGACCACGCCTACCGCTGAATTTACAGTGACACCTGGCCCTTCGGCCACACAACCCAGCGCCGCGCCAAACCCACCCACCTCAACACCGTCACCGACTGACACACCCGCGCCGACCGCGACTGAAACGCCATCACCGGCACCCACCACACCACCAACTGCGACGCACACAACCACACCCACCTACACCCCGTCGCCGGACCTGACACTGACACGCGCCTGGGAATTCTACGAAACCGCCGCTGCGGCTACGTCAACACCCAACATCACACAGACATTAGCGGCCTGCGATTTCCAATACATCGTGGCCGAGCCGGTACGCTACAACCAGCCCCCCGAATTCAATGAGGCGGGCAATCCACGCCTGGTCCCCGCCGACACAGATTTCGAGTTCCAGATCGTGTTCGAGAATGTGGGCAACTGCGAGTGGCCGGAAAACATGCGGCTCAGCTACAATGAAGACCTCACCATCGAACCCGACGAAACCGTGAACCTCGGCCCGCTGGAAGAAGCCTGCGACACCTACGAAGGCTTAAATTTCGCGCAGCAAGAGCGCCCGAATTTCTTCTTGAACTCCACCGTCGGTGTCGAAGCACTCTCCACGCCGCTGACATTCCGAGGCACTGCGCCAGATGTCTTCGGCTGCTACTACGGTGTGTGGGACCTACTCTTCCCCAGCGGCAACAATACCATTGGCCGCCCGGTCGTACTCACGATCCGCGTGTGGGGCGGCGGATAATCGACTGTTCGCCACATCACAACAAACTTGCATACAAAAGCGCCCCACCCTATTTCGGTGCGGCGCTTGTTTTTTTGTTTATAGACCCAGGGCGCTTGACTATCCTGTACCATCTGACAGCACAGCACGGACCACCAACCGCTGCGCAAACACACCGTAGTGGTTGTCCCAATCCGTACAGGTGATCAGCGTCAACGTGGGTTCATCGGTCGGCGCAGTGACCGCCCAAGTGTCTGGATCGACTGTCGTGATGCTCTGCACCTCAAAATACCATTCGAAATCACCTTCGGTCACGATGATCTCATCACCAGGGACTAGATCGTCCAGTTTGCTGAACGGCCCCGGATTCTGCACGCCAAGCTGCACATGCGCCGCCAGAACTGTGTTACCCCAGTGCGCATCCATCCACGTTGTGCCTTCCAGCCAACCGACATAGTGGCCCAAACCGCTAACGTCCCACTGCCGGTCCTGGATCGGCACATCGACGATCTGCACCGGTACACGGAACTGCGCATCCAACTTCGGGATCATCAGCATCCGCACACCAGAGCGCGTCGGAACCACATACGGCGTAGCCGTCGGGGGAAACTGCAACACAGTCTCCCCGTCACCAGTCGTCGTGCCAGTAGTGGGGGCCTCAGCCCCGAACGTAGGGTCCGGCACACTTGGCCCTTCTGCATCCGCTTCATCAGATGGCTCGTCGTCGTCACCGCCCAGCACCGCGATCACCACTGCGACCGCGACAATCGCCAGCGCCACCACCACGAACAGCACCGCCAGCAGCGCACGCCGGTCAGGATTCGCCGCGCCCATCAGGGCCAGCAGCCCCACTGCCAGGCCGAGACTGAGCATCCCGACCGGCAGCGCGCTACTGCTATGTTCTGTGGGTGTTGCCATGCCAGTCGCGGGCAAAACGCCCACATCCGGCCCCAGGTTCACCGTCGCGGAGTCGCAATCCTGCGCATCCCCGCCGACCTGCATCGCGCACGCTGTGTTCGTCACCGTGCCCGGTGATCCAGCGCTGCTCAGCACTTCCGTCGTAACGGTCACAGTCACCACATCGCCAGGGTTCATCGGCCCCGTAGTGACCGAAATCAACTGCCCGTCAAGCACACTCGCGCCACGATCCGTTGACGCCGACACCACACTCAGCGACGTAGGCACATTGTCCTGCACCGTGACATTGGGCATGATCTGCGTCCAGCTATTGCGTACCGTGATCGTCCATACCACCGTGCCGCCGATCTGTCCCACTTCGGCGTTCGCCTCTTTGGTAAGTTCCGGCGTGGTAGCCGTCGCGTCCAGCGTTTCCGGATCAACCGTCGGCG
>CBEVZO010000723.1:0-2578 GCA_965554365.1 uncultured Anaerolineae bacterium | reverse complement strand
ATTCTGGTCCGTAATGGGTTGTGCAGCGGCAGTGTCAGAGGGGCGGGCGTGAAGATCGAGTGCGTCCTGCTCGGAGGCCAGGAGCGCCTGCTCCGCTGGTGTCAGTTCGGAAACTGCGGGCTGCGCAGCGGTGGCGTCGGGCGCTGGCGTACTCTCTCCATCAGCCGCAGGTTCCGCTGCGATTTCCGGTTCGGGAGCATCGCTCGCTGCGCTGACGGCTGCTTCTGCCGCAGACTCGATGCTGACTGCGCCAATCACGCGTGTCTCTGACTCGTCATCTCCGGTGTCGGCGACGACGGCAGGGACACTGTCTGCGGGCGCTGATTCAGCTTCGGCAGCGGCTTGTGCGGGCTGCGGTTTTGTGTCACCAACGGCCTGCGGCTGCGTAGCATCGTCTACACGTGCGGGCTGTGGTGGCGGCTGAGCAGGCTGATGAACCTCGGCGATGGTTTCGTCTGCTCCCTCGAACAGTGCGTCAAGTTGTGCATCCAGCGGCGTGAACCATGCCCCGGCACGTCCTGGTATGTCGCCGGGAAGTGCTTCCGCTGTGGCGGCTTCAACCGGCGTGGTGCTTTCACCCGGCTTGGTCGCGACCGGTTCAGTTGCAGCATCTGCTTGTTCCGCTGCTTTATCCTCTACCGCGTCGTCGGGCTTATACCATGCCTCGACCACCACCGGTTTCGAGGAGCCTTCCGGTACAGGCGGTTCGTGCCACCCGCTACTGCTACTTGCCGGTTGGTCCTCTTGCGGAGGCTGCGCCGCAGGTTGTTCTGCAGATGGGGTCGGGTCCGGTGTCGGATCAGACTCCGGCGTCAAGGGGGTGTTATCCGGTTGGTCGGCCATGCCACACCTCTACTCGTGCTTACCCAGGGTATTGTTACTCACACTTCCATTATACAGTCGGACGCCCCAAACTGTTAGTGGGGCGTTGTGATCGAGCTGCGGCACGGTTTATGCGTCTTCCGGCTTGCTGGCGACCAGCACCGTCCACGTTCCTTTTTGCGTGATTTTGTCGTGCTGGTTCACGACTTTGACATCAAACGTCACAAAGCCGCCGCGCATCGCTTTCATCTCACGCTTTTTGCCGATCTTCACCAGTACACGAATAGTGTCGCCGATGTAGATGGGGTCGCGCATTTTCCACTCGACGCCGGTGAAGGCCATCACTGTGCCTTCGAGGAAGCCCAGTTGATACGACAGGCCGCTGGCAATGGACAGCCCTAGCAGCCCGTGCGCGACACGCTTGCCGAACGGTGTGGCTGCGGCAAACTCGGCGTTCGTGTGCATCGGGTTGAAGTCGCCCGACAGTCCGGCGAAGTTGACGATATCAGTCTCGGTGACGGTCCGGCCCCGTGTTTCAAGCTCCATGCCTGGTTCAAATTCTTCAAAAAACATGCCTTGTGGTTTATTCACCATGTGTATTTTCCCTTTGGTGTTCGATGTATCATGTGATTTTAACGCAGGGCGCGACGCAGCGACAATTGGCTGAGTTGCCGCTGACGTTTAGCTCGCGGCGATGGGTTCCTTAAAGTCATAAATGCCATCGCGGATCGCCCACTGCTCGTCTCCGTTGGTACAGACCATGCGCTCGCCGTCTTGTTGCAGCGGTGCGCCACAGTTCAAACACTTGAACAGCGGGCCGTCCAGCGCGGCGGGAGGTGCATCACCTTCCACGCGGTTCCGTGTGAAAACGCTGGGTGAGTAGGGTGCAATCTGCCCGGTGGGCTGCAAGAGACTGTCCAGGGCGGCCAGGATCGCGGTGGGGACCAGGCGTTTGAGCGTCCCCAGCCGAAAGTATGACAGCGCCAGCCGCCGTTCAGTGGTGAACCCTGCTTCGTGCAGACAGCGTGCCATGTATTGTGGGTGGAAATCAAAGTTGAGTTCGACAAACTCCACCGGCTCCTGATCAAACGGATTCCAGTCTTGCTGGCGCAGCAGGTAACGCAAAATCGCTTTGAGATTGCGTTTGCTGGCGTATTCCAACACAAAATGTGCATGGGGAGCCAGGATCGCACGGATTTGTTGTAAAGCGGTGGGCACATCGGCGATATGGTGGATCACACGCTCCATCAGCGCAGCGTCACAGCATCCCGGCAACAGCGGCAGCTTGTAGATATCGGCGGCGACGTAGATGAAACGTTCGTCGCGGCCCAGGAGCTTTTGCGCATCTTGCAGCATCGTGCGGGAATAGTCCAGCACGATCACTTGCTGATAGCCGCCCAGTTCGTTTGTCATGCGCCCGAACCCCGCGCCCAAATGTGCGATCCGGCGTCCGCGCGGGGGTAATAGGCGGCGGAGGGCGATGCGCTCGGTGCGGTCTTCGTAGTCGCGGCCTTGCCCTTCCCAAAACTCGGTCCGGTAGCCGGAGCCTTCATAGTCGCACACTTGCGGTGCTTGGTCAGTCACAATACCATAATCCTCTTATGTACGGCGCGAGCCAGAAACCCTATTGTCCTGGCGGAGTGATAATGCCAATGTCATCCTGGGGTGTTGCCATCGGTGCAGGGGTGTCTGGCCCGGCGGCAGCCGGATCAGGAGCGTCCATGTCGGCATCTGGTGCGGTGTCACCGGGCGCAGC
>CBEVZO010000722.1:0-2584 GCA_965554365.1 uncultured Anaerolineae bacterium | reverse complement strand
TGCGGCGTGTACTGAATCGCATCCTCGACAACCCCGCATCAGTGCAGACGAAAGTGGTCGTGTGTCACGGCGGCACAGCGGCGACGATGGTCCGGCTGCTGTTCAAGTGCCATCATCTGAACATCATGATGCACCACACTGGGATGCACTACCTGACATGGCGGGACGGCATGTGGGACTTGCGCGGTATCAATTACGCGCCGCATTTGCCGCAGGAGATGCTGACCGAATAGGGTGCGGCAGCATTTCAGAGCGTCAAGGATGAGTAAGGACGACGGCGGACTCACGGTTTGCTGCATTGCCCTTTTGGGTTGCGCGATGTGCGGAAATGAGGAGCGATGATCGACAAATCCAGCCCTGAATATGCGGAACTCGCGCGGTTGTATCAAGCCGTTGGGGGGATCGACGGCGTCCCTGCGGCGCTGTTAGAGTATTTGCCGCGCGACAAGCACGATGATGATTGCGTCAAGCGCATCGCTGCACTGGAACCGTCAACTGTAGAGCCGCTGTTGCTGCATGTGCTGACGTGGTTGCAGGATCTAAATTGGCCCATTGCGCGCGTCGCGGCGGACTATTTGCGGACGGGACCGATGAGAGGCGCGCCTCTCATCGGTCCCGTCCGTTTTGTGTTGAACACGGGCGAAAGTGACTGGAAATACTGGGTGTTGCTTGAACTGGTGGAACATTGGCCGCGCGCGTTGGTCCAGCAGATCGAAGAAGATCTCCGGCGGCATGTGACGGCGCCTACGCAGGATGACATAGAAGAGGACGTGCCAGAGATCGCCCAGGAGATTCTGGCGCAGCACGATCTGTAAAAGGGCGTATTGCCATACGCCCTTACGAGTCGCCGCGTAATTCTGTACGCTACATCGCTTCAACGCGCTGTAGATATTGGCGCACCATCAGCGCGACGGTCGCGCCTTCACCCGCCGCAGACGCGGCCTGTTTGGTGCTGCCTTCGCGCACATCGCCCGCCGCAAACACGCCGGGAATGCTCGTTTCGAGCGCGTTGCTGGTGGCGATGAAGCCCCACTGATCCGTGTCGAGAATGTCGCGGAACGGTGCGCTGTTTGGGTCCAGCCCGATCAGGATGAACACGCCGTCGGGCCGGTCAATGCGTTCCTCGCCTGTGCGACGGTCCACAATGCGCAGCCCCGCGAGTGTGCGCTCCTCGACCAGGAACTCACGCACATCCTGGTTCACTTTCACGTCGATTGTGCCACATTCCTCAATCTTCTGCTGCAAGATCAGACTGGCCCGGACCTCCGGCATGTATTCCAGAATGGTGACCTGCTCCGCGAACTGGCAGATGTGCAGCGCCTCCTGAAAACCGCTGTTGCCCCCGCCGATTACGTAGACGTGTTTGCCCTTATAAAACGGCGCGTCACACGTCGCGCAGAAGTGAATGTTGATGCCGATCAGTTTGCCTTCGCCGGGAACGTGCAGACGGCGGTAGTGGCTGCCAGTCGCGATGATCACCGCGCCGCCGCAATACTCCTGTCCGTCTTCGGTGTGGACCACGCGGTAGTTGCCGTCCACCGTGATCGTGCTGACCGTCTTGGCTTGCAGAATTTCCACGCCGAAGCGTTCGGCCTGTTTGCGCAATCGCTCTGCGAGGTCTGCGCCGCTGATGCCATCCGCGAAACCGGGGAAATTGTCCATCTGCTTGGTCATGCCGACCTGTCCGCCGATGCCGCTTTTCTCGATCACCAGTGTGGAGAGTCCCTCGCGGCTGGTGTAGATGCCTGCCGTGAGTCCGGCGGGACCGCTGCCGATGATGATCACATCGTAGAAGTCGCGGCTGGCTTCCAGGTTGAGGCCCAACTTCTGCGCGAGGTCGGCGTTGCTGGGTTCGACCAGCACCGCGCCGTCAGGGAAGATGATGGTCGGGATACTGCGCATCCCGTCATTGATCCGCTCGACATCGGCGACGGCGTCGGGATGCTGGTCGAGATCGATGTATTCGTAGTGGACGCGCTGCTCGCCAAAGAACGTTTTGGCGCGGCGGCAGTCCGGACACCAGTTGGCCCCGTACATGCGGATTACATCGTTGCCGGTAGGCGCGTCAGACATATAGTTCCTCCTGCTGAGTGCATGAAAATAGCCCGATTACGATCTACTGTAGCAGGTTTCGTTCAAGTTATCTGTTGCCTAAGCGACAGTGAGCTGTCGATTAACGCTGATCTCTCGGTGGTGGCTGTGTTCCGCCTAGCCACGTAGTCGATAGGTGTGGTGGGGCGAAGACTTGGC
Source organism: uncultured Anaerolineae bacterium (assembly GCA_965554365.1). Taxonomy (GTDB): domain Bacteria; phylum Chloroflexota; class Anaerolineae; order Aggregatilineales; family Aggregatilineaceae; genus CAYRNY01. The sequence goes on along the minus strand of CBEVZO010000722.1, from coordinate 334 downwards.
GCATGTCGTCCAGCATGGGACGCATGTCACGACCCAAAGGCGTGTTGGCGAATTTCAGCATCTCGCTTTCCAGCGCATAATAATACACATCGTAGACTCCTTGCGCGCGTGCCACACTGTACCCAAGCAGTTTGGCTTGCATAAACACTGCTAGCAACAGCAGCGGGTGGCTGATGTAAGTTTTGAAGTCTTGTGCGTAGCGCACGCGTTGGATGTCTATGATCAAGTCTAGTTCGGTTTCGGACTGCTTTTCCGGCCACTGGACTTTTTTCACGATGCGGCGTGCATTGTCCATTTGCCCCGCGAGATAGTACGCCCACGCGCATTGTGCGCG
>CBEVZO010000721.1:0-2585 GCA_965554365.1 uncultured Anaerolineae bacterium | reverse complement strand
ATCGCGATCCAGTATTGTCCAGGTAGTCAGGCTGGCCGGGACAACCACACGACCATCCGTTGCCGCTACCGCTACCGGCAGTTCAAACACATATAGCGTGGTGTCTTCTGTCTTGAACTCACGCCCGCCCAATTCCACATTCAGTTGGGGCTGCTTGCTCCACGCGAACAGGTATGCCCCGTCACCACGTCCCCCGCTCGGATCCGTGTCCACCACATAAGCCGCCAACAGCCGGTAACGCCGTCGCACTTCCTGCGCACGGCCAGAAGCGTGTGGATCGCAGGAAAAACTCTCATTGCCCAGCACATCCGGTAATGTCAGTTGAATGCCACTATAGGTCGCAAAACACCAGGCGTAACTGCCGCCTGTCTGCCAGGGATTATAGGCGCGGCGGGAATTGAAATACCCGTTGCCTAATGACAGCGGCGCAGCATTGCTTGGCCCCAGCGGGATATCAAACGCCTCCGCTTCGCCCGGCGGCAACGTGCCCAACCGTTCCGCTGCTCCTTTGATCACAATCACGGCATCTTCGAGTACCACACCCGTCCGGTTAGTGACGGTTCCGACCAGACGCGGTGAAACCCCGCTCACATCCGACAGAATCCATTCCGCCGCTACCGTCAACTCTGGAGCCGCATCGTAACCACTGGCGACAAAACTGGCAATCGTGCCCCCATCGATCAGTATATCCTGCGCTGAATAGCGGGTACTCTCGTTGATCATAACCGGCACACTCAAACCAATCCCTTCCTCTGGCAGTGTACGCACCACATGCTCGTCTTCGACGGCTATATCATATTCACGACGACGTGGCGACTGCACTCCGATGAGCGTAGATACCTGCGCCTCGGCTTGCTCTGGGAACGCGCGGATCACTGTCAAACGATTCACCACCGGAACCGTGCCGCGCAGATTGAACCCGACTGTATTGGCGATCACGCTAAACACTGCGATCAACGCCGGAATTGTGAACCACGCCCATTCACGGCGTTTGAGACGTTTGAGAACGATGTAATTCACCGGCCCCAGCAGCATAATATACGCCAACAAAAATCCGCATAACTGCACAAACGTCGGCAGCACAGTACCGGAGACAGTCGTTGTACCCTCCTGCGCGGTTGACCAATCGCCAAATTCACGCCCCCAACTGGGACTCTGCCCCACTGACGTGATCAACGTGTACCACAGGTCCGCCCGACCTTCCCAGGAGCGCAGCGGCTCGGCGTGCGGATCAACAGCCAGGAAATCAACCCAGCCCCCGCCGTAGGCCACCCGCGCAAGCAACGGCATATCATCATCCGTCGCGATCAACGTGCGTGCGCCGAGTAACAACGTGCTAGACGTGGCAGTCATTTCCTCGGCTAAGAGCGCGGTGGGCAAACGCAGATAATGACCAAACGCCTCCGCCGACTCCAGCGGCACAGTGCCAGCCAGCGCTACCGGTAGCAGATCAGTTAGTTGTGCGGTGGTCCGTTGCCAATTATCACCACCCGCCACAATCAAATGACCGCCGGTCAGCACCCACAAGCGAATCGCTTCAACTTGCTCCGCGCGCAACACCCCAGTATCGACATCATGAAACAACATCACATCCAGGCCGCTCAACGCGTCGGGCAACAGCGGAATATCTTCCACGCGCCAGTTGACCTGATGCGCATTGCCCACCCCCGGCGCACGCGTAGATAGTTCCACCGCCCCATACGGTGACGCGGTCACAACCGCGTATAACACATCCGAACGCCCCACCTGCCGCAACCGAATGGTTTCGCGCGCCACCACACGCCCATTCGCGTTGACCACTTCTACCTGGGCATCTCGCGCGAAATTTTCAAGCGAGATGTAGAGAAACACCTGTTTACGCGCACCGCGCGGCAGATCAAGCGGCGTGCGATACGTGGTTTCTTCCAAGCCTCCGAGTTCACCGGTTCGCACACGCAAATAGCCATCGAGACTATCACCATCGTTGCTCATCGTTACGCGCAGCGGAATCCATTGCCCCGGACGGAAAAACCCATCATATCCAGCAGCCACCGTGAGCGTGATGGCAGGCTGATCCTGTCGAAGTGGGGCAGCACCGAGTAACAGCGGCACGAGCAGCAATAAAATAATGAGTCGTCGGCTTTTCACAATCGGTTTACCGTCTCCTGCGCACATAAATGCAGTAAAGGCAAGACGTACAATGCCACATTGAGGTTCCTGCGCTCAAGAAAGAACGCGACCCAGGCGAGAGAATATCCCCCTACTTTAAGACTTGACTTGATCTGAGCGCCCCATCTTATTTTACGCTCAAAAGATCGTTTTTTTCTCAGTGCAGATTGAACAATGCCACTCTGCTTCACGGCGTTGTAGTAGGAATCACCACCGGCGTAGAAGTCGGAGATGCCGCATCCTCGACTGGTGATACTGCTGGTAGGTCTGGAATATCTTCCGCGATAATCAGGCGTTGCGGATCAAAGTTAGTACACTCAAAGTCGGCCAGCGGAACCCATCCCAGGCGCGTACTATCCAGAGCAATCGTCACTTGTAACCACTCCCCAGCCAGATCGCGTGCTAACGGCGAATACGACAAGGTACTGCCCGCAGCA
>CBEVZO010000720.1:0-2585 GCA_965554365.1 uncultured Anaerolineae bacterium | reverse complement strand
GCGGCCTTCATTATCATCATGTCGCCCCATTCGCGTCGTTCGCGGTGGGTGCAACGCGAATTGAATTTGGCAGAGCGCCGAGGCAAACCATTGTTTCCGGTGTTGTTTGCGGGTGAAGATTGGCCCCGGCTCTCTGACATCCAGTTTGCGAACATGACGCGTGGACAGCGTGCTGAACTGCCGGAGTTTTTGATCGCGGGGTTGGATCAGTTTGTAGATCGTGATGTGCCGGAGCCTGTGCCCCCGCAGTTGCCGGGAGATTTGATTACATTAGAGTTTCATGACCCTAATTTGGAAACAGAACCCGAAGTTGTTTCTAATCAACGTCGATCAAGAGCGTGGGCGTTTGGTGTAGTTTTGGTAGCATTGACTGTGATTATGGTTATGTTGCTGGTTCTCGGAGGCGGGGGCAATGACGATAAGTCGCAAACCGTTACCAATGTTGGAATTGCGGCTCAACCCACGTTAACGAATACTGCTGATCCGACTTCTACTTCTCTCCCTACATCGACTAAGACGAATATACCCTATGTGTCACCCACTGCGATTCCAACCACATTGTATGATGTTCTAACCCAGGTGCGGGTTGACATGACCAACACTGCAACACTATGGACATCAACGCCTACTGTTACTTCAACCCCCACTGTAACGCAGACACCTACAGTAACATGGACACCAACCCTTGATCTAACGAGAACCTATGAAATCGAGTTTGCCAACGCATTGTTGACAGCAACAGCGGAGTCATGGACCGCGACACCAACAAACACCCCCACCAACACCCCAACTCTGACTCCGACATTCACGCAAACGCCAGGTAACGTGCGATTGCAATTGTTCTATCCAACCCCCTCCTACTTTGTGTTCCAGATTCATGATACACCACAGATGCCGGAGTATCTGTATGGGCTGCGGTTTCAGACCCATGACTTGGCTGGCGAGTCTGTGGGTTTTGCAATGAGTGACTTTCCAATACTGACCGGCATGTTTGACCGCATTGAGTCGGGGATGTGCCTGGTATTCTATGAAGGTATCCGGCCTCAACAAGTACCGAACTGCGCGTTGAACAACACCTACTACATTGCACTCAACAACCCCACAGCGCAACAATTCTGGCTTCAGAATTTCACTATGTTCCAGGTATATCGGGGTAGCCAATCGTTCGCGACCTGCACCACAGCCAATACTATCTGCACGGCAAGCTGGACTGACAATGTGACGGGGGTCGATTACGACAACGCAGCGATGATCGTAGAGTGGACCGACGCCGATCAAATCCTGCTGCGTTTTGACACGCCACGTGCGACCGTTGATCTGCGGTACTTGCGCATCACTGTCGAGACGCCTGACGGACCACGTTTTTATGATGTGTGGGTGTTCCTTCAGTTGAACAGAGAGGCTGGGCCAATCGGGTTCCCAGATGCATTTCCATCTAATGCATGTATCGTACTTGCTAGTAAAGAAGGACTTCCTACGCCGTTTAGCCAGAACTGTGCCACGATCTACTATGACGAGCGTAGTGTGTCCGCTGTAGGACTGTATCCATTTTGGGACAACACCATGTTTGAATGGTTCGAGATCGGGTTTTACAATCCGGACTTGCACTCGTACTATTCGGTAGGCGTTTGCCTGAATGAAGGCCCCGGCACAGCGGAACATTGCAACGCAAATTGGACACCAGATTGAGGCGACGGGTCACTTCACCCTCGGAACCCTTGCCAACACCGTGCTGATGACCTCGTACACGCTCGTGTTGAGGTGCTGCGCCACGTCCTCCACGCTGATCGACCGGAACTCCTGCCGCCCGATCAACACGACTTCCTCTCCGGGTTGGACCTCGCCGATTGCGGTGATGTCCACAGCGGTCTGCTTGATGCCCACACGTCCCAGCACAGGCGCGTACTCGCCGCGCACCAGCACGTGCCGCCACGACTGCGGCTCACGGCGGAATCCGTCTGCGAATCCGACCGGCAGGATCGCGACAAGCTGCGTCTGCTGCGTGCGATAGGCGTTGCTGTCGCCGACGTAGTGCCCCGGTGGGAGCCGTTTCACCTGCGCGACGTGCGTCTTCCATGTTAGCGCGGGCAGGAAGTCCGCCGGGACGGGCGTCAGCGGGGCGGGGCTGAGGCCGTACATCGCGATGCCCGTGCGCACCATGTTAAAGCGCGATTCCGGCAGATGCAGCGTGGCGGCGCTGCCTGCGGCGTGGATGTACTTGAAGCGGAATCCGGCAGCGAGCAGTGGTTCGATCACGCCCTCGAACGTTTCGAGTTGGCGGCGCGTGTAGTCGGGGTCGAGATGCGCGGCGGAGAACTCGGTGCAGATGCCCTCGGCTTGCACATGGTCCAGGTTGCGCATGTGGCGGAAGAACAGCGTGACCTCCTCCGGCAGCATCCCGATCATGCCCATGCCGGTGTCCACTTTGACATGTCCGCGAACGGTTGCGCCCAGTGCGGCGGCAGCGCGATCAAAGGCGCGGGCGAGTTCCACATCGTAGAGCGTGATCGTCAGATCGTGATTGATGACCTCGCGCGCGGCCCAGGGCGGCGTGTAGCCGTCGATCAGGATCGGTGCGTCGATGC
>CBEVZO010000719.1:0-2587 GCA_965554365.1 uncultured Anaerolineae bacterium | reverse complement strand
TCTTCTCGGCCTGCGGATAGGCTTTGTCTTCCTCGTCCTCATCCTCGCCCTTTAAGGTCTCGCTGACCTTATCGAACGCGGTCTTGACGTGGTCCACGATCTGCTCGCCGATGGTCTTCCAGTCGGAGTCCTTCTCCGTGCCGACCGCCGAGGCCATCCAGCCGCGCACGTCCTGCTCGATCTTCGTGCCGATGTCGCCCCAGGAGGCGTCTTCCTCGGCTTCCTTGTCCTGCGCCTTGACCAGCCGCGCCACACCGACACGCGTGCGATTCTCGATTTTACCGGAGATCGCGCCCCAGTCGGATTCCTCTTCCGCGCCGACCCAACCGCCAATCGCCGCGCGGGTTTTGGCGTCCATCTGGCCGCCGATGGCCTTCCAGTCGGCGTCCCCTTCTTCACCGACCCAGCCCGCGACCTTACGCCGCAGCCGTTCGTCGATGCGCTCATCGAGGGGGTCGCCGTCTTCGGGGTTCTCGGCCCACTCGTTGACGGTGTCCTTCAATTCTTCGTCAAGCTGATCGCCCATGTCTTCCGGGTTGGGAGTGCCGTTACCATTATCTGTCATCGCTTTATCCTCCATGCTAATGCATTGCGCCGTAGTCGCCGCCCGTATTAACCGGGGGCGCGTTGCTTCTGGTATACACGTCTATAGCTCTGTACGCAAACGGCGCAGACTTCGTTGCTGCGCCGCGCGGGTTTTTACGGAATGTTTACGAAGCGTCCGTGCGGGTAATGGTGTGCTTCTGACTGCTGAGATATGCGATGATAATGCCTGTCACCACACATGATCGTCCACAATGCGGCAGCCACACCCTGGTTAATCAATCGTCCACTGATAGCGCGGATCGTGCCGTTTGTCTTGCCAATCCTGTGTATGCCGCAACGCGATGTCGGCCAGCGCCGCGATGTGGTTGGGATCGTCATTTAGCGCAGGAATGTACCCGAACGATGCGCCACCTGCCGCCAAAAATGTCTCGCGCGCCTCGACTGCAATTTCCTCCAGTGTTTCCAGGCAGTCCGCCGAAAATGTCGGGCTAACCACCTGGACAGACTTCACACCCTGTGCTGGCAGCGCCTTGAGCGTGTCGTCCAGATAGGGTTTGAGCCACTCCGCAGGGCCGAAACGCGACTGGAATACCACCATGTACTGCGACTCGGGCAGATTTAGTTCCTCCGCGAGTAACCGTGCGGTCTGCCAGCACTCATAGTAGTACGGATCGCCGGAGAGTACATACTGTTTGGGGAGGCCGTGAAACGACAGCAGCAGCCTGTCGGCCTGCCCGAACTCCGCCCAGTACGCCCGAATGCGATCCGCCAGCGCGCGGATGTAGCCAGGATGATCGTGATAGCCATTCACAAAGCGCAACTCCGGCACCCAGCGCCAGCGCGTGAGTACCTGCGCTACGGCGTCAAAGCTGGCCCCGACGCTCGCACCAGAGTATTGCGGGTAAAGCGGAAACACCAGGATGCGGCGTGCGTCTGCACGACGCAGCGTGTCAAGCCCAGCGTGGATCGAGGGGTTGCCATAGACCATCCCCAACACAACCTTGACCGGTGCATTGAAATGCAGCGTAATGGTGTTTTGCAGTGCCACTGCCTGCCGCTGGCTGGTCAGCAACAGGGGCGATTCGGCTTTGCCGGTGCGCTCCGGCGTGTGCCAGATCGCGCGGTAGATGCGCGCCAAACGACGCGTGCGCACATTCAGGATGATCCCGTGCAAGAGGGGGAGCCATAACCAGCGCGGAACCTCGATGATGCGCGGATCGCCCAAGAACTCCGCCAGGAAGCGGCGCACCGGCCAGAAAGTCGTCGCGTCGGGCGTGCCGGCGTTGGTGATCAGGATACCGGTACATGGTTCGCCATCGTACTGGTTGGGTTTGCCGACATAGCGTGTCATAAACGCTCGATTCAGGGGGAAATAGCACAAATCCGCGATGCACTGAATTTAGTATACCTGATTCGATTGGTGAACACACCACAGTTACACAATTACACTGTACCCATTCCCGCCGCGTCGATGATGTGCTGCAAGTCCCCGACATGGCTGCGCAGATGCACATGGTAATTGAAGTGGACGACCGCCAGCGCGCTCGGACCCGCATCGGCGTGTGCGAGGTCTACTTCATCGGAGGATTCCACGAGCATCACCATGCCGCTGTGCGACGCGAACAGCATCGCGCGGAAGCTGGCGAGTGTCGCGGTCGCGTAAATCTGCCGCCAATACGGGTCGCCGATCACGGTTTCGATGGGCGCACCCTCGCGCGGTTGCATGAGGTAGTAGGGATTCGATTGCAGCGCGCCGAGTATGTGCGCGAGCAACTGCCGCACGGTCCACGCGGGACCCTCGACCGGCATCCGCGTGTCGAGTTTAGCGGGGTCGAGTTGGCTCAGCAGCGCGTCGATGGCATTCCAGATCTCGTCCATCACACGTAGGAGGTCGGTTTTGGTGGGGGCTGTGCTGTCAGTCATGGAGTCGAGTCCTCGTCTATATGACGTTGGGCGTGATGTACGGTCTTCTCCCCCTTTCTCCATCTTGGTGTATAGACCGGAGACAAGGGTAACAAGTGTTCGGGGACAGGGGTTACAG
>CBEVZO010000718.1:0-2591 GCA_965554365.1 uncultured Anaerolineae bacterium | reverse complement strand
GATGATCAATTCCGCCGCGTTGCCGAGCGTGGCCTTCAGCAAACCGCCGATCTTGGGGCCGGTGCGGATGGCGATTTCCTCGGTCGCTACGCCCATCAAGCCCGCCAGCGGAATGATCGCCAGCGCGGAGGTCGCGAAAATCGCCACGTCGTCGCCCCCCGTGAGGCGTAGGATCACCGCGATCACGCCAAAGACGAGCAGCAGGTTCAGGTTCAGCAGTTTGGTCACGTCAAACGCGGGAGATGCAGTTTTCGATTGACTCATGGATATGCGTTCCTTGTGGTTTATTCCATGCGTGGAGCGCCGCTCTGCCGCGCCCCAAATAACTTTCGGCCAAAATCGGGTGCAGCAGAGCAGCACCCCTACGAATAGATTGACTCTGTTATAGCACAGGAGTGAGTCTTGGGACATGGCAAACCGAAACTCGTGCCGCACCGCCGCGCGTTAAGCGCCGGTTTCTCTCGCGCTAGAACTCGGTTCGGATTGGCATACGCGTCACAACACCGCTTGAATCAGATCATGTTTTCGCGTATAATCAAATTGGCAAACCGAACATGCGTTCTGACTATGACTCTGCAAGGCCTTGTGGGGAGATGTGGCATATGACCGATGACGGCGACATCACGCGCCAAGAAATCTACGATTTCATCGTGCAATACAAACGGGATCATGATGGGCTAGCCCCTACGCTGGACGAGATTGCGGCGGGTTGTTATTTGAGCAAGGCCGGGGTCAAGTATCACATGCCGTACATGGAACTGCGCGGCATGATCCGTATCACGGGGCGACGCGGGATCGAGATCATCGGCGGATCGTGGTTCCCGCCAGAAGATGACGCTGACGTAGATGCAAATCCTGAGTCCGACGAAACGCGCGGCGATCCCGACGCGACTGGCGAAGTGGATCATGATGCGGCGCAGTCTAAGACGGAGTGAACATCCAATGCTTATTTGGGGGGAAATTCCCTATGCCGCCGCGAGCGACACATCAAAGGGCTGCAAACTTATGGTGATCGCACGCTGCCTGCCCCTGAAGGGCGCTCCCTACGTCGCAAGTGAGGGCGCTTGAGCGTCCTTTGCTTGTCTGTAGCTGAGGGTTTCAATCCTCAGCGCTTTGCGCGACCACAAATGTCTATTTTCAGAGGAGGAGGAGTTAGCCACACCGCCTGACAACTACGCCTGTGCCCTTTGTATATGCACTGCGGCTCCTATTGCGCTATGATATATCTAAATTCCTTGAACTGTTAAGCTAGGGGATACAAGGAGCGCAACGATGATTAGAAAACTCCACTACCTGTTTGTTCTCGCCGGGCTGGTGCTGGCATTGCTGCCGGTACTGCCCCCTCCCGCCAGCACGTACGCCCAACCGACCACGACGATCACACTCTCGACGGTAGACGTAGGCGTTGCAGAAACCGCGTTCGTAGAAGCACGCATCGCGTGCGGAGTAGCCGAAGGATGCAGCGCCTTCACGATAGAGTTGACCTTCGACCGCGACATAATCCGCGTCCACAGCGCGGAATTCGGCCCGTATCTGGGCGCGAGTGTCTTTGGCGCGATCAATACCGTAGACAACGGCAGCGGCACGATCACGCTATCAGGAGCCGCGCTGCAACCGCCTGCCCCTGACGCAGACAACGTCCTGTTCCGGCTGGAAGTCGGCGGGCTATTCCCCGGCACAGCAGCGATTGAGGTTGTAACGACCAATGTCATCGCCGCGACTGGCGCAGAAGTACCGTCCAGCGGCAGCAGCACGACGGTCAATGTGTTCGAGACGGGCAAGATTCCGTTCTTCTCGCCGCCGGAAGCGTGGGAAGTCGCCTTTGTCTCTGAGCGCGACGGCAACCCGGAAATCTACGCCACCGGCGCGGATGGGTCGGGGCTGCGGCGTCTCACCGACAACACGGTCCTTGACGGCGGCCCGACGTGGTCGCCCGGCGGGGGCCAGATCGCGTTCCATTCACGGATCGACGGCGGACTCGACATCTATGTAATGCAACCCGACGGCAGCGGCATCACGCGCCTGACCGATCACCCGGCGACAGACTTCCAACCCGCGTGGTCACCAGACGGGACACGGATCGCGTTTGTCTCCGACCGTGAGGGTAGTTCCGACATTTTCGTGATGCAGGCGGACGGCTCCAACCCGCAGCGTATCACCACTGATCCCGCACAGGAGCAGCAGCCCGCGTGGTCACCGAATGGGGCGCAGATCGCGTTTGTGTCCAATCGCGGCGGAACGGCGGAACTGTTCTTGATCAACGCGGATGGTTCTGGCGTGGCGCAGCAGATCAGCAGTTTGTTTGGTGCGAACGGTTGGCATCCCGCGTGGAAGCCGGACGGCAATCTGCTCAGCCTGACCATCGAGCGTGATGCGCTGTCCGACATCTACACGATCCTCCCCAACGGGCAGAACGCGACGCGTCTGACGCCGGAAGGCGACATACTGACCTCCACCGACTGGTCGCCGGATGGGGAGTACATCGTCCATGCGTCGGCGCAATCTGGCGTGGACGACATCTACGTGCTGGACGTGGGGCGCAGCTACCTGTTCCGCGTAACCGAAGATGCAGACAAAGACTACGATCCCGA
>CBEVZO010000717.1:0-2591 GCA_965554365.1 uncultured Anaerolineae bacterium | reverse complement strand
ATCGCCCGGCCCACATGGACCGGGCTACATACAAGCCGGACCGTGAAACGGCCCTTGCTCCCACGCCAGCCGAGGGCGCTTGAGCGTTCTTTGATTGTATATAGCTGAGGGTTTCAATCCTCAGCGATTTACCCGACCGCACCAATCCATTATTCGAGGAGCGAGCCGAATGCAACACCTTACCACACGTGTAGTGATCGTAGCCCTGCTGGTTCTCGTGATCATCGCCGCCATTCCGACGGACGCCACCGCTCAAACCGACCGCGATTATTGGCCCACCGGTGAGTGGCGCACATCCGCCCCCGCAGCACAAGGCATGGACGCAGCCCTGCTCGAGCAAATGCTGGCCCACATCGCCGCTGACGCGCTGCCCGTTGATTCCGTGATCGTTGTGCGGCACGGCTATATCGTGCTGGAGGAATACCCGAATCCGTTCTACGGGCCGGGCAGCAAGCACAACCTCTATTCGACAACCAAGAGCGTGACCTCTGCGCTGATCGGCGTGGCGCTTGAGCAGGGTTTCATCGACAGCACCGCGCAGCGCGTGGTGGACTTTTTCCCTGACCGCGAGATCGCCCATCTCGACGCGCGCAAACAAGCCATGACGCTCGAACACCTGCTCACCATGAGCGCCGGATTCGAGTGGGAAGGCCCCGACGACTATAATCATTCGTGGGGCGACGCCTTGCGCAGCGACAACCCCATACAGTTCGTCCTCGATCAACCAATGGCCTATGACCCCGGCGACGTGTGGGTCTACAACGGCGGCTGCTCGCACCTGCTCTCCGCGATCCTCACCGCCACCACCGGCCAATCGACCCTCGACTTTGCCCGCGAGACCCTGTTCGGCCCGCTGGGGATCACCAATGTGCGTTGGCCCAGAGACCCACAGAACATCTACTTCGGGGGTCAGGATATCTGGCTCACGCCGCCGGACATGGCCCGCTTCGGCTACCTGTTTCTCAATGACGGTGTCTGGGATGGACAGCAGATCGTCTCCGCTGACTGGGTCGCGCGTTCCTCCGCAACCGCCTTTACGCTGGACGACGGCGGATTAGGCTACGGCTATCAGTGGTGGACTTACCCCGAACTCGGTGTCTATGGCGCGTGGGGCGCGTTTGAGCAGCGCATCTTCGTGATCCCCGATCTGGATATGGTCGTGGTCTTCACCGCAGAGAACCGGGTACCCACTGGCGATCCCGGCGAATATCAAGAAGGGCCGGGGTTCGCCGCCGGGTTGCTGACACGCTACATCCTGCCCGCCGTCGAGGGCTATGATCGGGCCGCGAACCACTATGCAGATCACGGTTTCGCGTTCGACCATCCCCCGGCGCGCTACGTGTTCGACCAGGACAATTCTGCCGCGCAGGGCGATCTTACTATCGACTTCTTCGACAGCAGGGTCAATGTGGGCTGGAGTACAGCGGAGATCATGCAAACGCAATTCGGCATCACGGCGGACACCATAGGGCCGGACATTTTCTTTGCGCAAGTGCCCTTCGCCACACCAACAGGCACCCCCGCCACACTAACGACCGGCGGCGGCTATGACGTGACCTACCAACCCTTCGTCTGGGAACAGGCAGAGTATGACATCGTCCGACCGGGCATGGTGGGCACATGGCACTGCGCAGCATCCGACCGCTTCTTCTACATCGCGCTGCAATCCCGGTTTGCACACACAGCACCGGACTACCTGCTCCGCGAGTTCGAGTACACGTTGGCATCGTTCGACTGCGCGGCGTAGCAGCGCCCCGGCTGCGTCAATCTGACACGCACAAAGTCGGGCTGCGCGCTTGACGGGGGAGAAGGCGCGGTACGCGCGTTAACTCCCTCCTCGCCAGCGGGGAGGGCTGGGGTGGGGTCGCCTGCATAACCTATGTGCCCCCAAACCCTGCACTTTCTCACGTTTGGCGGACAGGCGCGGCGCGGGTATGCTTAGGGGCAATGAAACACCACACCGCACACAAGGAGCGCCGTCCATGCGCAAAACCCCGCGTCCCGTCCTGCTCGTGATCCTGCTGCTGATCCTGTCAGCGCTGGCGTGCAGCATCGAATCCACCACTGTCCACATCGACAATCCGCGCCTGTACAAGGAACCGTCCCGCGAGGCGTCCGCCACGCGCAGCTTTCGGCCCGCCGACACGATCTACTGCATCGTGGATGTCAAGGACATGGAGGACGATCCCGCTACCGTGCGGATCGTGTGGTATCAGATCGTGGTGGACGAGGACACGGCAGACGAAACCGAGGTCGAGTTCGCGCGCCAATCGTACATCGTGACCGCAGATCAAGAACTCATCTTCCCCCGCACCCCGCCCGCACACATGCCGGATCAGCAATGGGAGCGCGGCGCGTATCGCCTCAAGCTGTGGATCAACGACGATCACGACGCCACATTCGATTTCAAGGTGAAGTGAATTCCCGCCCTGATTCACCCTTCAACCGCATGATCAATCTCTCGTAGGCGCGTATGGCAATACGCCCTTCGCTGACTTTAGTTTGTTCCCCCTCTCGCGCGGGAGAATCCGGCGCATGATCAAGTCCCCCTCTCCATAATTTTCGTTGAGCGCCAGCGAAACAAAATGTCT
>CBEVZO010000716.1:0-2591 GCA_965554365.1 uncultured Anaerolineae bacterium | reverse complement strand
CACCGCCATCGATCCGGCGCTGGTGGCGCGTCTACCCTTGCTCAGCCCGGTGCTGAACGTGTCGCTGCCGGATAATGACCTGACCGCCGGACTCGGCGCGAAGGTGCGCAAATCCTCGTTGGAGGCACTGCTGGTGGCGTGTCTGCGGGCGCGCGCCGCCGAGGAGCCGCTGCTGCTGGTGCTGGAAGATGTGCATTGGATCGATCCGCTGTCGTTTGATCTGCTGGTGGTTCTCGCGCGCAACGTGGTCGATGTGGCGGTCTTGCTGCTGCTGGTTTATCGTCCCCTAGAACTGGCACACATCGATCTGAGCGACATTCGCGGCGCGGGACATTTCACGGAACTGGCGCTGGCGGAGTTTACGCCCAAAGAAGCAGCCGGCCTGATCGCGCTCAAGCTGCGGCGCTTGTTCGTGGATATGGACACGCCACCGCCCGCGCTGGTGCAGCAGATCACCGCCCGCGCGCAGGGCAACCCGTTTTACATTGACGAGATGGTGAACCTGCTGCAAGACGAGGGCGTTGATCCACATGATTCTGAGGCGCTGGAAGGCATCGAACTGCCTGATACGCTGCACAGTTTGGTGATCAGCCGCATCGACCGGCTGCTGGACGACCAGCAAATCGCGCTCAAGGTTGCTAGTGTGATCGGGCGTCTGTTCCGCGCGGATTGGCTGTGGGAAATCTACCCGGACATTGGCGATCCGCAGCGCGTACAGCAGCAGTTAGATGCGCTGCGTGGACGCGAATTCGTGCTGCCGTCGGGGGTGGTCGAGCCGGAGTTTGAATACCTGTTCAAGCACATTGTCACGCGGGAGGTGGCGTACGAATCGCTGGCAGTGGCAACGCGCACCCTGCTCCACGAGCAGTTCGCGATTTACCTCGAAAAGACGTATCCTAACGACCTGGATCGCTTCCTTGATGTACTGGCCTACCATTACAGCCGCAGCCCCAACACGGACAAGCAGCGCGCATACTATCGCCGGGCAGGTGAAGCGGCACAGCGCACATTCGCCAACGCCGCCGCCACCGACTACTTCCAACGCCTGATTCCGCTGCTGGAACCGTCTGAGCTGCCAGAAATGTATGCGCTGCTGGGTGAAGTGTGGCAGTTGACGGGCCAACTGGACGCCAGCGCCGGGGCGTATAGCAAGGCGATCCGTGTGGCGCACAATCACGGCGATATGAAAATGCGCGCGCGCGCACGCAATAAGTTGGGATATCTGTACACGATCCAGGGTGACTATGACGAGGCGCTGGCGGCGCTGGAAACGGCGTTGGCCGAAGCGGAGAACCTGCGCGATCAGGAGTTGGTCGGGCGCGTATTGGGCAACATTGGCAGCCTGCATCTCTACCAGGGACAAGCAGCCAAAGCGGCGGAACACTACGAACGTGCATTGACAGCAGCGCAGGCGGCAGATGAGCGTGCGCTCGCCGGGATCATCCTCGGCAACTGGGGCTACGCGCATGTCATGCTGGGGCAACCTGCACGCGGGCTGGAACTACTTGAACAACAGGTCGCACTCCGCACAACGCTCAATGACCGGCATGGCACAGCCATCGCGCGGCTCAACATGGGCGTGGCGTATGAGGACGGCGGCGACTATGCCCGTGCGCTGGAAAGTTATCAGCACTGCCTCAATGAGGCGACGGTTGTCGGCGATCAAATGCTGATTGCGGTGGCGGCGGGGAATATCGGGCTGATCTACACGTTGCAGGGCGCATATGATCGGGCGTTGCCGTGTGTGCGTGTGTGGTTGGCGCTGAGCCTGGAAATGGGCGACAGGCGTATGCTGGTCGGGGCGCTCGCCGCCAGCGCGGAGGCGCTCAAGCAGCAGGGTGAACTTGCAACTGCCGGACGCGTCTACGAGGCGGCTATCGCGTTGGCGCAAACAGTGAATCAATACGAACTGTGTGGTGCGTTGGTCGGCCACGCTGATCTGCTGATCCGGCAAGGTGACACTGCTGCCGCCGAACCGCTGAACGCCGAGGCGCACACTATCGCGGAAGAACTCAACCGGCAGGATGTGCTGTTCAAGGCGCTGATGCAAGGTATCCATATCCGTGCAGCGCGGGATATACTCGACACAGTAGCAGCGGTCGCGGAATTGGACGCGCTCGGTACGCAGTGGTCCGAGCCAGTGCAGGAGGCCGCGCTGTGTTACGCGCGTTGGCAGTTAGACGCAGATCGCGACGCTGACCGCCAACGTGCCGCCGACCTGTACCGTGATCTGTTCACGCGCACGCCTAACGCCGACTATGCCGCACACTATCACACGCTGACTGGCGACGCCCTGCCCGATCCGACCGAAGTGCCACCGCTGCCCGATCTGGTCGCGCAGCGCACCGACGATCTGGATGCATTGTTGGCGCGCGTGGCGGCGCTGATCGCGGCATTGTAAAACGCTCATGTAGGGGTGCTGCTCTGCCGCACCCAGGGCCGACTTCAATCAAAAATGGGCGCAGTAGAACAGCGCCCCTACGTGAAATCGATGGTGAAATTGCATTAGACTTGGATAGCAGACTAAGATCGAGACATGGTAGGACTACAAAATAACGTGATTGGCGCATGTTAGCCCCTATTCCCCCCAG
>CBEVZO010000715.1:0-2601 GCA_965554365.1 uncultured Anaerolineae bacterium | reverse complement strand
TGCCGCCGGTATCTGGCCTGGCGCAACCCGCACAGCCCATCGCGCAGCCGGGACAGGGTGGCGGCCCCACCCAGGGTCAACCGCTCGCCGAGCGCCCGACCGATGATCCGAACGCCGCGTATGGCACGGGCGGACCCAATCCCCCACCAGGGCAAGCAGTCGCACAAGCACCACCGTCGCTGACGCCGAACGTCGCCGGTGCGCCCACCGGAGGAGGCACGCCGCCGCAGGTCTTCGTGACGCCGACACCTACCCCGATGGTTGTCGCGCAGGGGCCGACACTGCCGCCCGCCGCCATTACCGCGACGGCAATCACCTTTAATGCCACCGCGACCGCTGCGGCACTACTTGGCGCACCGATCCCCACCTGGACGCCCATGGGCGCACAGCCGGGATATCCCACGCAGCAGCCGTATGTGCAGCCCGGCCAGTATCCGCCCAACGCGACGGTGATTACCGCGACACCCTATGGGCAAGGCGGCATCTGCGCACAGCACGAGGTGCAACTGGGCGAAACGCTGTACAGCATTGCGCGGCGCTATGATGTCACGGCGCAGCAAATTCAGGCGCAGAACGCGGGCATGATCCTGAACATTGACCAGATCAGCGCGGGCGATGTGCTGCTTATTCCGTGCGTCGTACCAGCCACCGCGACTCCGGTAGTCGTCCCGGTCGTGACCGCTGATCCCTACAGCAGCGGGCAAGGTGGACAGCCCGTGACTACCCCGACCGGCACCGTGATGCACACCGTGCAGCCCGGCGAAAACCTGGTCAGCATCGCGCGGCTGTACAACGTGGACGGGTATGAGTTGATGCGTGTCAACGGTTACAGCGCACAAGCCGTGATCATGATCTACGAGGGCGAGCAACTGATCATTCCGAACCAGCCGGTAGTCCTCACCCCCACACCAATAGGCTATATCGGAGCGCCGACGCCGTACATCGTCATCGTAACGCCTTACGGACAGTAGGATCACATTGTTCTAAACGTCAGAGGAGCGACTCACAGATTGAGTCGCTCCTTGTTTTTTTGCAAAGTGAAAGTGACTCCAACATGAGCGATCTAGACGAAAAAACACTTCATTCCGAGCCGATCCACCTCGGCAAGCTGGTCAAACTCTACCGCGACACGGTCGAACTGCCGGACGGCACGCAGGCTCTACGCGAGATCATCCGGCATCCGGGCGCGGTGGCCGCCGTCGCGCTGCTGGATAGTGCCGCTGGACCGCAGGTACTGCTCGTGCGACAATACCGCACCGCTGCGCAGAAGGCACTGCTCGAAATTCCGGCGGGGACGCTCGAACCGGGCGAAGCACCCGACGCAGCAATGGAGCGCGAACTGCAAGAGGAGATCGGTTATCGTCCCGGCACGCTCGAACGGTTGGTGGATGAGTACACTGCGCCGGGCTACACCACCGAGTTAATCCACATCTATCTGGCGACCGATCTCACACCCTCGCGGTTGGCGGGCGATGCTGACGAGTTCATCGAGACGGTGAAACTACCGTTGGACGAGGCGCTGGCGATGGTGCTGCGTGGGGAGATCGAAGACGGTAAGACGATCATCGGACTGCTGTGGGCGGCGCGTCGGATGGGGCGATAGAGAAAAAGACTCACCGCAGAGACCAACTAGCAGAAACGGCCTCCCTACCCCCACCGCACACGCACATCCGGCGGCAGTGTCAGCACATCCCCGTTTATTGTCGCGTCTGCAAAATCGCGGATCACGTGCCGCGCGCCCAGGTCCAGCAGCGGTTGAACAGCCTCTGGTGGCTGCACACCGATCACGGTACAGCCCGCGCTCAATCCTGCCTGCGCCCCGTTGCGCGAATCCTCGAACACCACACAGCGCGCCGGATCAACGCCCACACGCTCCGCGCCGAGCAAGTAACACGCCGGATCGGGCTTGCCGGTCGTCACATCCTCGGCGGTCACGCGCGCGTCGAACAGATCGTGCAGATCAAGCTGATCGAACACGGCATGCACCTTCGCGCGATCCCCGCTGGTGACGAGCGCCACCGGCACGCGTCCGCGCAGGCTCCGGAGCAGGTCGACCACGCCCGGTATGGCGGGGTACTGCAACTGCTCGGTTTCGTAGACATAAAGGTAGTCCGCCGCCGCCTGACGCTGCTCGGCGGTGAGGTGCGGAAACAGCCGGTCCAGCGAGTAGAACAGCGGACTGCCGTAGATGTGCGTCTTGAAATCGTCCTCGGTGAGCGTGACACCGTGCTGTTCTGCGAGGGTGTGCCAGTATGCCGTCACGGAGTCGTGCGTGTCGATAATCACGCCGTCCATGTCGAACAGGATCGCCGCGATGTGCAAATCGGGAGAAGTCACGAACAAGTCACTCCTGGGTGGTGGGGTGCAAATGCGTCGTATCGTTCAGACGATGTAGCACGACGCCATCAGGAGTATAACGCAACTCCGAGATCGACGTGTTGTCCATCGCGAAGCTGAGGAAGCGCGACGGATGATATCCAGTAGCACGCAGATCAACATCCGCAAAATCTGCCCGTGTGCCACCAGCAACACGGACTCGTCGCCGGGATGCTGTTGGTTGAGGTCATCGAGCAGCGCCACGCTGCGCGCGACGATTGACTC
>CBEVZO010000714.1:0-2610 GCA_965554365.1 uncultured Anaerolineae bacterium | reverse complement strand
GCCACCTGGATGCTTTTTCATCCCTCTCAAGATGTGGGTAATGATTAGCCACGCGCGGAGAGGGGGAGGTAAGACAAGTTCCAATCACGCCTTCTCAACTGGCGTTTAAGGTGAAACGTAGGACAGGTATGCGACCAATCTACATCAGTTATCCTGAAAGTGAAAGCGAATTTGCACACCGGCTGGTGGAAGACCTCCAATCCGTCGGGTATGTCGTGTTTATGGATGCGGTGAGCAATCCCGGCTCGACGGCGTGGGCTAACGAAACGCGCCACGCGATCCGTAGCTCTGGCGCGTTGATTATGGTGCTGTCGCCTGAAAATGGGCGGCGCACGGGTACGCGGCACGAGGGCGTGCTGGCATTGCGCGGAAACAAGCCGTTTGTCGTGATCCAGCGCACACCGGGCGAACTGCCCCGTTATGCGCAGGGCGCGACCGCGATTGATTGCAGCGGTGAGTACGAGGCGGGGCTAAGCGCGTTGCTGGCCGCGCTGCCGCCCGCGATGGCATTGCTACAACCGGTGTCTCGGCCCAAACCCCAGCCCCGTCCGCCGCGCCAATATTCACGTTTGCGTCAGCGGCGGGTACGAATCGGGTTAGGGTTTAGTATTTTGCTGATCTGTTTGGTCCTGGGGATCGTCTTTGGTGTGATTCCGGTGTAGGATCAGCACCAGAGGCAACATTGGGGGCGAGGGAACTGCAAGGCGTACTGGAACACAATGCGGTGTATGGAAAAGTTGGGCGGAGAGGTCGGTGTGGAGCGTACACCTGGGCAGGGAAGCACGTTAGCTTTACACTACATTGTAACGCGAGATGTGATGACCAGCGATGCTTAACTGTGCGGGTATGTACCGTTGCTGAAGGAGAACGCAGACCATGCGGGATGTGGAATGGGCTAAGCTGCTCGATGTAGTGCGTCAGATGTCGGAGACGCGCACATTAGGGACGGTGCTGGCCTACGCGACGGAACAGGCGCTCGAAGTTGTGGGAGCCGATTACGGTTATCTGATTTTGCTGAATGATGACGGCACATTGGATTTCCGCGTGCAGTTCAGCAAAAGCGGAGAGATAGACGAGGACCCGGAAAAGCAGGTCAGCCAGTCGATTCTGACGCAGGTGCTGGAAACCGGCGAATCAGTCGTCAGCGCCGACGCGCAGCAAGACAAGCAGTTTTTTGCGTTGGCTAGCGTGCATGATTTGCAGATTCGCTCGATTATGTGTCTGCCGCTGATCGCGCAGGGAAACATCCTGGGCGCGCTGTATATTGAGAATCGCGGCGGAGCGGGTCTCTTCAGTGACGAAGATGTGCGGCGGATGCGGTTGTTTGCCAGCCAAGCCGCAGTGTCGATTGCCAACGCCATGCTCAACGAGGATCTGGAAGCGCGCGTCGCAGCGCGCACGGTCCGGCTGGAAGAAGCGAACGCTCAACTGCGCACGGAGATTGAAGCGCGCACACAGGCCGAGGCCGCGCTCCGAGAGAGCGAAGAACGATTGGAACTGGCGCTGGTGGGCGGCGCACATGGGTTGTAGGACTGGGACCTGCTGACGAACCGCGTGATCCGCAATGCGCGCTGGTCCGAGATGCTCGGCCTTACGCCGGATGACATTGAGCCGACGATCCGGGGGTGGGAACTGCGCTGCTACGCGGAAGACCTGGCGCGTGTACAGTTGTTAGTTCAGGCGCATCTTGAGGGTCGCAGCCCGTTTTATGACGCGGAATATCGTTTGCGCACCAGTGACGGTAATTGGCTGTGGGTGCATGATCGCGGTCAGATAGTCGAGCGTGATGCGGACGGCAAACCGGTGCGCATGACCGGCACACAGCACGATGTCACGCGCCGCAAGTTGGCGGAGAATATGCTGCTGCGTGCCCATGACCGGCTAACGGTGCTGCAACAGGTCGATTTTGAACTGGCGCACAAGTTAGAGGTAGGGTATGTGCTGCGGATCGCGCTCAATGCGGCGGTGCAACTCAGCGGGAGCAGTGCCGGGGCGATTGGTGTGGTGGATGACGACGATGTGCGTATAGTTCATGCCGCTGGCGGTTACCATGATGTTATAGGTCAGATGGTCCCACGCGAAAGGGGGCTTGCGGCGCGCGTGATCCGTGAGCACGAGGCGATTTTGGTGCGCGATGTGACCACCGACGAGGACTATGTCGCGGCGATTCCTGAAACGCAAGCCCAGATGACGGTTCCGTTGGTGTCGGGCGAGCGCTTTGTCGGGCTGCTGAGTTTGGAAACCGATGATCCCACACAATTTGATGACGATACATTCAACTTCGTCAAGTTGTTGGCGGCGCGGATCGCGGTGGCTCTGGACAATGCGCAAGCGTATGAGGAAATCGAGCGTGTGGCCGAAGAACTCGACGCTTTTGCGGATACAGTGGCGCATGATCTCAAGAATCCGCTGTCACTGATCACGGGCTATATGAGTTATCTGCTGCTGGCTGATCCGGGCGAAGTCGATGAAGATGAATATCGCGATATTATGTGGCGCGTTGAGGCGAACGCACATAAGATAGCGGATATTATCGACGCGCTGCTGCTGTTGGCGGGGGTGCGTAAAGCACACGCGGTGGATGTGGGGCCGCTGGATATGACGTCCGCG
>CBEVZO010000713.1:0-2611 GCA_965554365.1 uncultured Anaerolineae bacterium | reverse complement strand
GCCAGCGAGATCAACCGTCTCGGATGGAGAGGGGGGACTGAGGGGGGTGAGGCCGTCTTCACCACGTTCCGGTCGTTTTTCGTCTCTGTGCGACTCATGCTACACTACCCCCATAGTGTGATTGCACAACACGCACAAGGACACGCCTCCATGACCGACCGCATCGACGTGATAATTAGCTGCACGCGCAAAGACCTCACCCCACACATCGCCGAGGCGAAATCCGCCATCGAGCAGTGCGGGATGCACGCGCTCGTACAGGAAAACATGCCCGCCCAGCCCGCCGACGCGATCACCGTGTCGCTGGCGATGGTGGACGAGGCCGAGGTGTATCTCGGCATTGTCGCGCACCGCTACGGCTATGTGCCCGACGATCCACGCAACCCCGACCAACGCTCAATCACCGAAATGGAGTACCGCCGGGCGGTCGAGCGCGGCATCCCGGTGCTGATCTGCTTCATGCACGACGACCACGATGTAAAAGTGGAAATGGTCGAGATGGGTGATGCCGCGACCAAGCTCAAACGCTTCAAGGGCGAACTCAGCACGGCGTATGTGGCGGCGTTTTTCACGTCGCCCGCAGAGTTGGGCAAGCAAGTGCTACATGCGCTGTACGAATTACGCGGGAAACTGGACCTCGGCATTCCCGACGCCCCCGCCCCCGGCACGCTCGCCGATCTCGGCCCGCTGCCGCACGGATCGCGCGTATCCATGCCGCGTTACCCGCATTTTGTCGGACGCGAAGATTCATTGCTCGCGCTGGCGGAAACACTCTTGCACGGTCCCGCCGACGCGAAAACGGTGATCACCCCGGCGACAGCGGCGACCGGCTCCGGCGGGATCGGCAAGACGCAATTGGCGGTCGAATTCGCGCACCGCTACGGGCGCTACTTCATGGGCGTGCATTGGATCAACCTGCTCGGCGTGGCGGGCGATACGCTCGACGCACACCTGCGCGCGGAGATCGGCGCGTGTGGCGCGGCGATGGATATCCCGAATTTCCCGCAGGACGATCTGCCCGCGCAAGCCCAAATGACGTTGGCGGAATGGCGCAAATCCCCGCCCCGGCTGATCATCCTCGACAACGCGGAAACGCCGGACGTGGTGCGGGACGCGCTGAAGACGCTGGCAGGGGCGCGCGTGCTGGTCACGTCGCGTTGGATGGAGGACGGCGACTGGCGCGACATCGGGGTAACACCGCGCGGCCTGGATACGCTCACCCGCGCGCAGAGCATCGAACTGCTGCGCAAGCTGGCCCCGCATTTGCAAGACATCGCGGAACCCGATCTGGATGCGCTGGCGTTGCGACTCGGCGATTTCCCGCTGGCGCTGCATCTCGCCGGGAGCTACCTGCACCAAATGCGCCGCGTCGGGCTGACGGTGGCGGACTACACCGCACGCCTGGACCGTGACGGGTTGGCACACCCCTCGTTGCGGGACTGGGCCGAGCGCGCACGGCAGAGCAGCCCCACCGGGCACGACATGAACGTCGCACGCAGCTTCGGGCTGAGTTGGGCGAAGGTGGACGATCCGCTGGCGTGTAGGCTGTTCCGCGCGTGCGGCTATCTCGCGCCGAACACGCCGATTCCGTTCGAACTGCTGATCGCGTTGGCACAAACGCCGGAGGAACTGGAAGAAGAAACGCCACCCAGTGAAGAAACACAGGAAGCGCTGGCCCTGGCGCAAGGGCAACTGGTGCAGTACGGGCTGCTGGCCCCGCACGCCGAGCAGGAACACCTGCTGGCGATCCATCCGCTGCTGGCGGACTTCGCGCGGGGGTTGGATGCTGAGGAAGACGAGAACGCGCGGCAACTGGCGCGCGTGGCGCGTGCGTTAAATTCACTGACATACGCAGCACTCAACACCGGCTTGCCCGCGACCTTCGTCCCGCTGCGCCCACATGTGGAGGTGGTCGCGCCGCGCGCCGACGCTGCCGAGAACGAAGACGCGGCAGTCTTGTGGAACAACCTGGGCTACCACCTGAAGATGATCGCCGATTTCGCAGGCGCACGCCAGCACTACGAGCGCGCCCTCGCCATCGACGTGCATGTGCATGGCCCAGAACACTCACGAGTAGCCATCTGGCTCAACAACCTGGGGCTGCTGCTGAAAACCCTCGGCGACCTGCCCGCCGCACGTCAACACTACGAGCGCGCCCTCGCCATTGATGAGCGCGTCTATGGTCTCGACCATCCAGACGTGGCAATCGACCTCAATAACCTGGGGCTGCTGCTGAAAACCCTCGGCGACCTGCCCGCTGCCCACCAGCATCTAGAGCGCGCCCTCGCCATCGATGAGCGCGTCTATGGCCCCGACCATCCCAACGTTGCCATCCGCCTCAACAACCTGGGAACTTTGCTGCGCGACCTCGGCGATCTGCCCACCGCACGCCAACACTACGAGCGCGCCCTCGCCATCTGGGAACAGGCATTGGGCGCGGAACACCCACAAGTTGCCACCGGGCACAACAACCTGGGGAGTTTGCTGCAAGACCTCGGCGACCTGCCCGCCGCACGCCAGCATCTTGAGCGCGCCCTCGCCATCGACGAGCGCGTCTACGGTCCCGATCACCCCGATGTGGCTATCGACCTCAATAACCTGGGACTGCTGC
>CBEVZO010000712.1:0-2614 GCA_965554365.1 uncultured Anaerolineae bacterium | reverse complement strand
CTGCTCGGCACGGTCGATAACCCGGTGTGGGATTATGTCGCGATGGGCCACATCCACAAGTTCCAGTGTCTCACGCTGGGCCACGCGGGGTCGCCACCCGTGATCTACTCCGGCAGCATGGAGCGCATCGATTTTGGCGAAGAAGGCGATGACAAGGGCTTCGTGTGGGCAGAAGTCGAGCGCGGGCGTGCGACGTGGAACTTTGTCGAGGTGGATGCGCGCCCCTTCGTGACGCTGCGCTGCGATGTCAAGCGCAAGGGCGATCCGACGCGCGTGGTGCTGGACACGATCCGCAAGCATGACGTGGCGGAAGCCATCGTGCGCGTGATCATCTCCGCCGATCCAGAGTCCGAGGCGCTGCTCAACGACCGCGCGATCAACCATGCACTGCGCGAGGCCGGGGCGGATCATGTCGCGGCGATCCAGCGCAACGTAGAGCGTCCCGCGCGGATGCGGCTCGGCACGTCGCCGGAGGGTCTCACGCCGGAGGAACTGCTCGACCGCTATCTCGCGGCGAAAGCTGTGCCGGGGGATCGCGTCGAGGTGCTGGTCGAACACGCGCGCCACATCTTCTACGGCACGCCGCGCGAGGGGTAATCAAGGCACGCACTGGTGGTTTTCTCCCCCTCTCCGGCTTGGCGGGAGAGGGGGCCGGGGGGTGAGGTAAACACGCTTATGTCAGCAAGTTTGGCACGACGCAACGCCATCGTGTTGATGGTTTTTTTCACGCTGCTCCTCTTCGGGCTGGAACTGGTCGCCGTACTCCAGATCAACGAGGGGCACCTAATGTATTCGCTGGATGACCCCTACATCCACCTCGCCGTCGCCGAGGAGATCACGCAGGGCGGATACGGGATCAACAGCACCGCATACTCGTCGCCATCATCCAGCGTCGTGTGGCCGCTGCTGCTGACGCCGTTCGTGTGGCTGGGCCTGGACCTGATCGCGCCGCTGTTGCTCACCGCGCTGGCCGCGTGCCTGACCGTATGGCTCTACGTGGACCTGTTCTTCACCGCGCTGGACCAAAAGCCCTCCTTCTATCAACGCCGTTTCGCGCTGCTGTTAGCGATCCTGATCGGACTGCTGTTGTTCACGAATGTGGTGGGTCTCGCCTTCACCGGCATGGAGCATTCCGCACACCTCCTGCTGGCGGTGGCGGTGTTGTGGGGTTTGGTCCGTGAGCGCGATTCCGGGCAGATCGTGCCGGGGCTAGCGGTGGCGCTCGTCCTTGGCCCCCTCATCCGCTACGAGCAACTGGCGCTCACGATCCCGGCGCTGGCCTTGCTTTTCCTGCGTGGACACCGGCGACCGGCGCTGATCCTCGGTGTGCTGACGATCCTGCCGCTGCTCGCCTTTTCGGGTTTTCTCGTCGCGCTCGATCTTAGTCCGATGCCTAGCTCCGTCATGGTGAAATCCGCCTCAGTCGCCGGTCACAGCAGTCTCGATGCGCTGCTGCACCAGTTCCGCCAGAATCTCACAGAGGACGAGGGGCAGTCGCTGCTGGCACTCATCACGCTGCTGCTGGCCTACGTGTTAGCCGTGCCCCGCACGCGCCGCGACTGGCCGCTGGCGTTGTGGGCGGCGGCTGCCGGATTTTTGCACCTGGTCTTCGGTCGGAATGGGTGGTTCGCGCGTTACGAAATCTACATCTGGACGACGCTGGTGTTCAGTGTGTTGATCGTGGCCCGCCCGCTGTGGAACCGTGCCCTTGCTCGTTATAACGCGGCGGCGCTGCTGCTGGCGCTGTTTCCGGCTATGCTGCTATTCAGTCACGCCTTCGATTACCCGTTGGCGCTAGGCATGACACACTACGCAACCAACAACGTCTACCAGCAGCAGTACCAGATGCACCGTTTCGCCACCGAGTTTTATCAGGGGCCGGTGGCAGTCAACGATCTGGGGTGGGTCGCCTATCGCAACGACCACTACGTGTTGGATTTGTGGGGCTTGGGGTTGCATGAAGCCTACGAACACCGCCAGCGTGACGACAATCCGCGCTGGATGGACGAACTCGCCGCTGAGCATGATGTGCAGCTTGCGATGATCTACATGGACTGGTTCGACGCCATCCCCGACCACTGGATACCGCTGGCGGAACTGCGCCTCGGACGGATTCAGGTGACTGCTGCTGGCAAGGTCATCGTGTTCTATGCGCTGGACCCCGCCGCCGTGCCGCGCATCCAGACCGCCCTGGATGCGTTCGCCGCCGATCTGCCCGCAACCGCCGAACTCATTCGCTTATCTGGCCCGCAGGAGTGACCACCGTGCATCGTTCTTGGATTGGGCGCGCCATGCCCGTGCTGATTCTACTGCTCGCCGCACTGCTGCGCGTGTGGCTGATCGACGTGGACGGCGCATCATTCGACTCGGACGAGGCCATCGTCGGATTGATGGCACGGCACATCACACAGGGCGAGCCGATCCCCACATTTTTCTACGGGCAAGATTACATGGGCAGCCTGGATGCGCTGTTGACGGCGGGCGGTTTTGTGCTGTTTGGCGAGTCGGTGGATACGATCCGCGCCGTGCAGGTGGCATTGTATCTGCTGACGCTGCTGACGGCCTACGTCCTCGCACAGACCATCACGCGCAGCCGTCGCATCGCGCTGATCAC
>CBEVZO010000711.1:0-2615 GCA_965554365.1 uncultured Anaerolineae bacterium | reverse complement strand
CCAATCGCAGGCATAATCCCTGAAGAAGCGCGCGATTTCGACGACGACCGGCTGTTCATTCACCTACGCGTAGGTAACACCCCTGATCCGCTGGGTCAGCAGTTACACGACATGATCATTGCTGGGCATCCAATCATCACGTTGCATCTAACCGACGCCTACGATCTGGGTGCGGAGTTTTTCCGCTGGGAATTCGCGACCGCCGTCGCAGGACATTTATTGGGAATCAATCCCTTTGATCAGCCCAACGTGCAGGAAACCAAAACGCACACCAAGCAGCTACTAGAACACTTCACCACACATGGTCAGTGGCTCCAAGACGATCCGGTGTTAGAAGAAAGCGGCCTCAAACTCTACGCCGATCCCCGCACAGCAGCGATGCTCCGCCGCATTGGGGAACAACGCGGCTTCGATTACGGCGCTCTGATTAACATGCTGCTGGCGCACTTGAATCTTGCGCGCTCTGGCGACTATATCGTGCTGATGGCTTATCTCGCGGCCACCGAGCGCCATAATCAACTGCTCGAAGCGATCCGGCACGAACTCCGCCACGCTACCACGCGCGCCGTGACGCTCGGCTATGGCCCGCGTTTCCTACACTCCACCGGCCAACTGCACAAAGGCGGGGCCAATCACGGCGTGTTCATTCAGATCACGGTGGAAAATAACGAGGAAATCCCGATTCCCGGCGCAACCTACGACTTCATGCAACTCAAACGTGCGCAGGCGCAGGGTGATCTCGTGGCCCTGCAAGCCGCTAAGCGACGCGTGGTACGATTTCATCTGCCCGAAGGCAGTGTTTCCGCTGGATTGGAACGCTTTCTGGGAGCCATCAAAATGGCAGCGGCGAAACGTCGCGGCTGGTAACACGGGACGTTACTTAGCAGGCAAGTCAGTCACCACTAACGGCAATATGCGGCGCGTCGGCGAAGGCAAACGCGCCGCATATGACGTATTGGTCGGTGGAATGGTCGACGAAGCAGCCGGATGTACGGTCGGCGTGCGGGACAACTCTGGGGTCAACGAGGCAAGTTGATCAGTAATCGCGCGTTTGGTGGCCGTCATTTTGTAGATCGCCGTTGCAGGATAATCCTGTGGTCCCGACTCCGGCTGCGCGGTAGTATCAAGCACAAGAAAGTATACGCCCCCAACGCCCACCGCCAATAACGCAATCCCCAGCAGCCCTAGCAATATCATCCAGGTCAGCCAATCCGCTTGAAACAACGACCGCCTGCGGCGCGGGCGGGACTTGCGGCTATGACGCGGATAGGCGCGTGCCCCCTGTCCTCTGGCGGACGACCGCATGTGACTGTTACGTGGCTGCGAGGAACGGCGCGGCTGTGCGGCTCGCTGTTGCGCCGCGCGCGGCATGGGGTGCGACAAATAATGCGACGGGTCATCCTGCGGCCTGCCTGATCCTTCACGCAAAGCACGCTCTAACGCAGGGTCTGTCTCGCTCATAGATGCAGGTGGCGCGGATGCAACAGGACGACGATCCACTGCCCGTTTCAGCCCCTCCGCAAGTTCGCTTGCTGTCTGATAGCGCTGTTCGCGATGTTTTTCCAACACCTTGAACAACACTTGCTCGACAGCCCGCGAAAGTTGAGGATTCATCATACAGGCGGAAGGCGGTGTTGCGGTCACATGCTTAACGGCCACACTGTACGGGGTTTCGCCTTCAAACGGACGCTTTCCAGTCAACAGTTCAAACAGCACAACACCTAGCGCATACACATCACTGCGCCCATCGAGATCGTGACCTTGCGCCTGTTCCGGGGACATGTATGAGGGCGTGCCAACTACGCCGCTAGTCGTCAGTGAGGGCGCGTTATCACCGAGCAAACGCGCGATGCCAAAATCGGTGACATACGCATCGCCGTTCGCGTCAAGCATAATATTGCTCGGTTTGAGATCGCGATGCAGCACCCCCTGCTGATGCGCGTAGTCCAGTCCCGGCGCGATCTGTTGCAGGACTTCCAACGCGCGCGCAGGCGTCAGTGGACCAGTCACAAGCAGATCGCCCGCTGAGCCACCGTCCATGTAGCGCATCACAATGTAGGGCAGCCCGTCGTACTCCCCATAATCGTACACTGGCACAATGGCACGATGTTCCAGCCGCGCGACAATATTGGCTTCTTGTTTGAACCGTTCCAGCGAATTCGCCTGACGCAGAAATTGGCGCGGCAGCACCTTCACCGCCACGTCGCGTGTGATCGATAACTGGTGCGCGCGGTAGACGGTCGCCATACCGCCCTGGCCGACCTCTTCCAGAATTTGATATCCGCCGATGATTGTACCGTTTGCAATATCACTCATGAGGTTGTGTGATGATTCTGCACGCGTGCTAACAATGCCCCCTGAATCTGGCATGTTTATACCACAGAACTGGTATAGAAACACGCTCAAACCGTACCAGCAGGGGGGCAAAAACGCAAAACGGGCACGAGGGTAATCTCCCGCGCCCGTTGAGATGTCTGACAGAGGTTACTATGTCAGCGCCTACATCATGCCCATGCCGGGCATCCCGCCGGGCATGCCACCCCCCGCCGGGTCGTCGGAGGGGATGTCGGTGATCAGTGCTTCGGTGGTCAGGATCATCGCCGCGATACTCGCCG
>CBEVZO010000710.1:0-2616 GCA_965554365.1 uncultured Anaerolineae bacterium | reverse complement strand
AATCCTCTACGGTGTCGAAGCCTGGCGGCGGCGCACAATATACCAGCAGCTCGCCTGTGCCGTCGGTGTGATACTCATAGCTCACTTCGCCCAGCGTGACCAGCACGAGATAGCCCTCAATCGACGCAGATATCGGCTCCTCGATCCCGGCATCCTCCGGGCAACCGAGCGCGTTGTCCGTCCAGATCATCTCGGTAATGACGATCTCGGCGGCTGCTACCACATCGGGCGCGATGTCCCGTGCCAGCAGATCAGCGCGCACGGCCTCGACGGGATCGGTGGCCGGCTCTGTTTCAGGGATGTATAGCACGTCCTCGTCTATGAATTCGTCCTCGCAGCGCTGCACGATTGGCTCGCCACCTTCTTCAGCGGCGGGGATCACCTGATAGGCGTAGATGAAGCGCTCGTGCTGCACATAGACGTAATACACGTCCGGTGTGTCTTCGGGCAGTTCGGGGCACAGCAGCGGCTCATCAAGGTACAGCACGGTGTCCGGGGCCAGGATTTCAAGCTCGTCCAGGCTGATATCAGTGTGCGCCGCGAGATCGACGACGGCTTGTTCTCCGGCGGCCTCGAATACCGGCGCAACCGGTGGCAGGAACGGCGTCGCGGTGGGCGGCGGCAGTTCTGTGGGCAGCGGAATCGGAGTCTCGTCCGGCTCCTCTATGTCGTCATCATCAGGTAGTGCTGTGGCGTCCGGCGCAACGTCCTGATCGTCGTCGGTGTCTTTGTCGTCACCACCACACGCCGCCAGTAGCAGCGCCAATGTCAGCATCACGGTCAGCGCAATCAGCAGCCTCCGCAGTGTTGTTGAGTGTGTCATACCGCATCCTCTCCCGTATAGGTCACTTACACAAGGGTATTTGCTCCCCCATAGATCATACCGCATTCCCCCGCGAGATGTCACACGTAGGGGCACGCGGGTGCTGGGGGCACATGGGTTATGCAGGCGACCCCACCCCAGCCCTCCCCGCTGGCGGGGAGGGAGTTAACGCGCGTACCGCCCGCCACGCCGCCCCCTGATCTTGCCCCATTTTAACGGACAGTTTTTGTGGCGTAGAATTGCCGTTCAAAGGTCGCGGGATGTCAGCTTCGTGGCGGCTAGGGGTCAGCCATTGTGCAGCGGATCGCGATAGAATCAGAAGTATTGGCAATGTGAAACAGGCGCGTACTACTCTCAGCAGACGTGGCGCGCTGGTCTATATCATGGAGGAGAGGTAACGATGACTCCCGTGCAAGGAATTGCAATTGGTGTGCTGATATTGATTGTCCTAACTGCGCTGTCGGCCATTCGTCTGACGCAAGAATATGAACGCGCGGTGGTGTTCCGCTTTGGGCGCTTGCTGCGTAAGCCGAAAGGTCCCGGCCTGTTCCTGATTTACCCGTTCGGCATCGACCGCATGGTGGTGATCGATATGCGCATCATCACGCTGGACATCCCGCGTCAGGACTGCATCACCGCCGATAATGTCACTGTCGGCGTGAACGCGGTTGCGTACTTCCAGGTGGTTGATCCCCGGCGCGCGGTGGCAGCGGTCAACGACTATATGAACGCGACGTACCAGATCGCGCAGACCAGCCTGCGCAGCGTGATCGGGCAGGCGGAACTCGACGACGTGCTGGGGGAACGTGATCGGTTGAACGTGAGTTTACAGCAGATCATCGATCATGAGACTGAACCCTGGGGCGTGAAGGTCAGTATCGTGGAGATCAAAGACGTGGAACTGCCGCCCAACATGCAGCGGGCGATGGCTAAGCAGGCCGAAGCCGAGCGTGAAAAGCGCGCCAAGGTCATTCACGCGGAAGGTGAAATGCTGGCCGCGCAGCAGTTGTACGAGGCGGCGAAGACCATCGCCCAGGAACCGGCGGCGCTGCAACTGCGCTACCTGCAAACACTGACCGAGGTCGCTGTGGAGAAGAACTCAACCATCATCTTCCCCGTGCCGGTAGACTTCCTCTCCGTGCTGACTGAGACGCTCCGGCAGCCGAAGTAACGCAACATCATGCGCCAGATGTATGCCCCGGCCAGGGTCGCCATGTGCGGCGCTGGCTGTTGTGCGTTATCCCACTGCGTCAGGCACGATCCACTCCGCCCACAGCGCCTCCAACGACGCGCCGAGCGTGCCCTCAAAGCTCGCGCGCAAATCCGCCGGGGTCGCGATGCCATAGCGATACGCCGCGTAGTAGTCGCGTAGACTCGTCAGCAGCCGGTCGGAGCCGTGCGCGTCTTCTAATGCGGCGTAAAACAGCGGTGCTTTCTGGTAAATCGTGTAGAAATATGCCAGACCGGGATACGCTGTCACGGGTGCGCCGATGATCTGATCGGGGTGATCCGCCGCCACGAATGTCGCGTGCTGCGTGCGGAAGCTCTCCAACGCGGCGCGATAGGCCTCCTCACCTTCTTGCGCACGGATGTACAGCGCCACCGCGTATTGCGCTAGGGCCTCGTCCAGCCAGGGATACTGTGCTGGATCGTTACCCACCAGCCCGTACCACCACTGGTGCGCAATTTCGTGGATCAGCAGAAACGCAAATGACGGATTGTCTGCCGCCCACGCTGCGCTGTTCAGCACGATCAGCCCCGGATACTCAAGCCCGCCGATGCTGGTGCGCGTC
>CBEVZO010000709.1:0-2616 GCA_965554365.1 uncultured Anaerolineae bacterium | reverse complement strand
GGTCATCCGGGGGTACGTCGTGCAACATCAACTCCGCATCGCCTAAAATCGTCGTCAATGGGTTGTTGATCTGGTGCGCGACGGCTGCCGCCAATTCGCCCATCGCTGAAAGCCGCGCCGTCTGGACCAACTTACTCTGCGTGCGATGCAATTCGTCCAGGCTGAGTTCAAGATCACGATACAGGCGCGCGTTATCGAGCGTATTCGCCGCCTGCGACACCAACGCCTGCGCTAACTCGATCTCACGGCGCGTGAACTGGCGTTCCTGCATCGTATCAACCAGAAACACCAACCCCGCGACCTCGCCTTTGATCTCTAGCGGCAGGGTGAGCAAACTACGCCCGTAGCCCATCGCGCACAGTTGTGCTAACTCCTCGCGCTCCTGATCCGTGAGCGCGCCTGCGCCGTGCAGCATCTCATCCAGTTCTGGAAACTGCTGCACATCCAAGCGTGGTCCTGTCGGCCCTTGCCAGATCATCTCACCGTAAGACAGCGTCACATCAAACTGACGTTGCGCCGAATTCCACAGCGCGATATCCACCCAATCGGCCTCGGCCATATCAAGCATCTGCTGCGCGATCTGAAACAGGTCTTCGCGGCGGCGAGTCGCTTCCGCGCCGACCAATAGCACCACCATTTGTAGTGTCAGCCGGTGTAACATCGTCGTGGCAACCTGTGGCACGACCGCCGCCGGGTAAGGCGCGTGCATCCGGTAGAATGTCGCGATGCCTAACAAACGGTCACGCGCATACAGCGGCATGTGTAACACGCTGTGCGCGTGATAGTGGTGCGGCAGCCACACCGCCAGCACATGATCATCAATCGGCGACTCAGGAGCCGTGAGGACCGGCTGCCGCGTGGAGAGCAACTGCTCCACCGCCGGGTAATCGTGCGGGACCAGCACCGGCCCGTCCGTCGGTTTCCACAAGGCCCGATAACGAATCGCCAGCGGACGCAGCGCCTCTTCCTCAGGATACCACTCGGTGATGTAGCACTGCGTCATATCCAACGCACCGATCAACTGCGACGCAATAATCGACAACACCTGATCCAACGCGAGCGTAGAGTTGGTGGCTTCGGCAGCCTGAACCAGCGTACTCAGTTCGCGGGTGCGCAGTACGCTTTCCTCATACAACCGCGCGTTCTCAATCGCGACAGCGGCGTGCGCGGCGAGGTCTTGCAATAATTCCCGATTATGCGGGGTGAACGCGCGATCCGCGTGGCGATTGTTGACGCCCAACACGCCAATCGTCTGCCCCTTGATCGACAGCGGCACATACAATAACGACTTGACCAAATGTTGGGTTGTGAGCTTATGCGGCCCCTGCGATCCCATCAACACCGGCTGCCCAGAATAATAAACCTGCCCGGCGACGGTATCCTGCGTTCTGATGCGGAAATTGCGCGCGGTTTCGCTGTCCAATCCCTTCACCGCACGGATATACAGCGCCTCCTCCTCCTCATCCGGGAGCAACAACAGCCCTTCTTCGGCGTTGCACAGGCGCACGGCGGCATCCACAACCTGCGTCAGCAGCACATCGAGATCAAGCACCGCGCTCAACGAACGCGCCAGTTGCGAGAGCGTTTGCTGCTCGATCAACTGCCGCTTGAGCGCCTGACTCATGTCCTCTGAAACAACTACCCCGGCATGTACTACCGGTGTGCGCGCTGATACCGCATCCTCAACACGCGTCTTCGCCTGCCCGTTGAGCGCCTGCTCGACATAACGCAGCAACGTCAACGACGTGAATGGACTCTGTACACACGCCTCAGCACCTTGATCGAGCAAATGCTGCGGCACAGGATCGCCGCGCCGAATGACCACAATCCACTGGATCGCGTGCTGCCGTGCCATATAATCGGTCAATGCTTGCTGCGCATGATCCGTCATGCGTGTGTCAATCAGCGCCAATGCAAAGTCGCTGTGTTCCAACGCAAACACAGCATCTCCGGCGACATACGCCTTATGCACAACATATCCCGCGCTTTCGAGGATACCTGCGATGTAGTCCATCTGGTCGGGATCACTCTCCGCGACCAAAATACGCACGGCGTTAATCGGCGAATCCATCATCTGCTTTCACAATACACGATTTGTTATAGTTTGTTGCGGTCCAGTTCTCCCTTAGTTCTACACCAGATTCGTGAACTTTGTAAAGCGCCTCCTCGAAAACCCCGCAGAAACGCCACTTTTCGTATGCTATTGGCTGAGCCGGTCGCGGCGACGTGCTAAATCGTCGTTCACCGCCTGCTCATCGATCACATCAGTTGGCGTGGCAGGAGCATCAGCCACAGCGGTAGGCTCTGCCTGCTCGCCAGTGACCATTTCGCGCACTTTGCGCAACCGAGATGAGAGAGAGTCATCAGCGTGTTCTACCTGCTCATCATCGGCTGCGGCTTCGCGGCGGCGCGCTTCGGCGACGACCGCCTCTAACTCGTTGACGCGCTTGATCAACTCGGAAGTCGAGCGGCGGTGCTGGGCTAAATCAGCGGCGAGCATGGTATGCTGCTGCTGTTTTACCTGCAATTGGCTCGCGAGGTGGCGCGTAGTCGCGACGTCCCCCTGTGTGAGCGCACTCTCGACTTGCTGATCCAGCGCGGCGATCTCACGCTGCA
>CBEVZO010000708.1:0-2623 GCA_965554365.1 uncultured Anaerolineae bacterium | reverse complement strand
CCCCCCGGCCCCCTCTCCATCCGAGACAGTTGATCTCGCTGGCGCTCGATGCAACTTATGGAGAGGGGGAGCAACCCGCGCGGCAAAGTCCCCTCTCCGCCTGCGGGGAGGGGGCGCGAACAAGTTCGCGTTGGGGGAGGGGCAAATGACAAACGATGCACTTGACAGGTTGTTCGTGGAACCTGGGCGCGGATCGGGCTTGACAATGTCCGATGTGGTTGCTAAACTCACTTTAGTTAACACTCACTAAGTTGGAATTACCGAGCGAAACGACGCAGATCATGACCGAACGTACCAACCGCCGCGACAATATCATCAAAGCTGCCGCCTGCCTGTTCATCGAGCAAGGGTACGCTGCAACGTCGGTACGCGAGATCGCCGAGGCGGTGGGCGTGACCGAAGCGGCGCTGTATTACCATTTCAAGGACGGCAAGCGCGAATTGCTCCAGGCGGTGTTGGGAGCCAAAACCTCAGAGATGGTGACCGTGCTGGATGAATTGGAAGGCGCGACGTCGTTGGACGATCTCATGGCGCGGTTTGGGCAGGCGATGCTCCGGTTGTCGCGCCTACATGGGCGCACTGACATGCTGCGTTGGTTGATTGCGGAATACGACCGGTTCACTCAGGCGGAACGCGACGCCATCCACGAAAAGCAGGAGTTGCTGCACCGCCATCTGGTAGGTTACTTTGTGCGGTTTGCGCCCACGCGGCTGGATGCAGAGCGGTTGGCGTGGTTTTTGCTCTGTGCGGTGATTGGCTATGAGCAGTTTTTCATGGGCATGGGGTATTTGGAGCGCGCGGATTTTCCGCCTGAAGCGATGCTTGCCATGCTGCGTAGTCTGGTGCCGGGCAAACTCTGGTTCAGCGGTGCGGAAACAACGGAAGGACCGTCGTAATGCGTGTGATGATCACGATTGACCACCCCTGGAAAGAAAGTTTCAACCACGCCATTATGGCGCAGATCGTTACTACGTTGGAGCAGGGCGATCACAGCGTTGATGTGCTGGACCTGCACGACGAGGATTTCGATCCCGTGCTGCGTGTGCATGAGTTGGCGGACTATGGCAAGGGCAAGGTGCATGATCCAAAGGTGCTGGATTATCAGGCGCGCGTCATGCAGGCGGATCATCTGATCTATATCTTCCCGGTGTGGTGGGAAGTGATGCCCGCGCTGCTCAAGGGCTTTTTCGACAAGGTGTTCACCCCGACGTTTGCGTTTAATGAAGCGGATTTTTCGCCGTGTTTGGGACACGTCAAGACCGGCACGGCGATCACGACGATGGGCGCACCGAAGCCGATCCATACCTCAGTGGAGCCGGTGCTGTGCAAGGGGATTCTGGAAGCGACCGGCGTGCAGCAAACGTGCTGGATCAACCTGGCGGATATGCCGAATACGACACTGGAGTCGCGCACTGCGTGGGTGGAGCGCATTCTGGCGCATGTGCGCGGGTTGGCGTGAGATAGGGCACACGCTAACCGGAAGATTGGGGGCTGTGAGGTGTTGAACTATCGGTTTACCTCACCCCCCGGCCTCCTCTCCACGAGGCGGAGGGGGAGAAGAACACATCAGGCTTATACATCCATAGCTAAATCTCGGGAATTGACAGGGCGCGATACCTGAATAGAATAGCCGCTGTGCAGAGGTATGACATCCTGCACTTTTTTGTTGCGGTGCATACTTAGTGAGTGTTAAGTGAGTTCAATGGACGGCGGGAGAATTCCCGTACAGGCAAGTATGCTATAGGAAGGACACATACGATATGGAAAATAAAGGACATGCCCAGCGTTGGTTGGGGTTGGCGTTCATCTGCGTTTCACTGCTGGTGATCAGCCTGGACAACACGATCTTGAATGTGGCGCTACCGTCAATTTCGCGCGATCTGGACGCGAGTCAGAGCGAATTGCAATGGATCGTGGACGCGTACATTCTCGTGTTCGCGGCGCTGCTGCTGACGATGGGTTCTGTTGGGGACCGGTACGGGCGCAAGCGGGCGCTGCAAATTGGCGTGGCGCTGTTCGGCGTGTTTTCGCTGATGGCGGCGCTCTCGACCTCGACCGAGATGTTGATTGTCTCGCGTGCGTTGTTGGGCATCGGCGGCGCGATTATCATGCCCGCCACGCTGTCGTTGATCACGGCGATGTTCCGCGACGCCAAGGAACGCGCGCAGGCAATTGCGATTTGGGCGGCGGTGTTCGGCCTGGGGATCGGCATTGGGCCGCTGCTGGGCGGTTATTTGATCGAAGCCTTTGATTGGGGCGCGGTATTTTTCGTCAATGTGCCGGTGGCGATTGTGGCGTTGATCGGCGGGCAGATGTTCCTGGTTGAATCGCGCGACGAAAACGCACCGTCCCCGGATATTCCCGGCGTGGTGTTGTCGTTCACAGGGCTGTTTGCGCTGGTGTACGCCATCATCGAGGCGGGCGTGGATGGTTGGGGAGCAACGAACGTGTTGGTGGCGTTCGCGGTGGCGGCGGTGCTGCTGGTGGTGTTTTTCTGGTGGGAAGCACGCGCGAAAAATGCCATGCTGCCGCTGTACCTGTTCCGTAACCCGTCGTTTACAGGTGCGAATATCGCTATGACGCTGATGATGTTCGGTATGTTCGGCGCGATGTTTTTCCTGAG
>CBEVZO010000707.1:0-2623 GCA_965554365.1 uncultured Anaerolineae bacterium | reverse complement strand
GGCGCTACGATTACGATGAGGGCATGGTCGGTATTCAAGTGCTACACATTCTGGATGGCGCACGGCCCGTGTTCCACCCCGGCCAACCCTACCTCGCCGCGTTGGAATCCTATCTCAGTGCGCCGGTCTTTGCGGTATTTGGCGCAAACGCGATCACGTTGAAGATCGTGCCCTGGCTGCTCTCCGGTGTGTATGTCATCACCACTGGCTGGCTCGGTTGGCGCGCGTTCGACCGCCGCACAGGCGTCCTGAGCGCCCTACTCGCCGCATGTGCCCCGGCCTATCTCCTCGTGGTCGGTATGAAAACCTGGGGCGCGACCGCCGAAACGCTCGTTCTGGGACAACTCACGCTGCTGTGTGCCAGTTACGCACTTGATTCCGCACAGCCCGCCCGCATACAGCAACGCGCGGTGATCAGTCTGGCGCTGATAGGCGGAGTCGCGTTCTGGGTGTCCTGGTTGATCGCGTTCTTCGCGTTCCCGATTCTGATCGTGCTGGCATGGCAAGGACGCGATCTGCTGCGCCGCCACTGGTGGCAGCTTGCGTTGACCTTTCTGATCGGCAGTGCGCCGTTTTGGAGCTACAACCTGCGGCATGAGGGGGCTACATTCCGCTACCTGTTCAGCGATCAGGGCGCTACGTGGGGCAACGCACGCGCCGTGTTAGATCACCTGAACTACGATCTCGCCCCGCGCATGGTTAGCGGCGATCCAACATGGCAGTTGCTAAGCTGGCCCGCGATCTGGTGGCTACAAATCGTTTACGAAGGTGGCCTGGTGGGGCTGCTGATATGGGCATGGCGTAGCCCCCGGCAAGATACGCGCACAGCCACCCGCGTGCTGCTGGCGCTGTTCGCGCTCCTGCTGCCCATACTCTACGTCATTAGCGGTTACGGCAATCACGCGCTAAACGTGTTTGGGTTCGACGCGACCGGGCGCTACGTGCTGATGATCCACGCCGTGCTGCCCGTTGGAGTAGCGGCACTGGTGACGGTACTGATCCGCTGGCGTGGCTGGTTACAGTTTCCGGCTGCGGCAATCCTGACCAGCGTGATTGCGCTGAATCTGCTAGGCGCAGCGCGGATTGATCCGGTGCAAGTGTTTGTGTCGCCCTACTACACACGCCAACCCGCAACACTCGCCCCGCTGATCGACTTCCTCGACGCGGAAGACATTCAACACGTATGGACCGACGTGGGCGTCGCGCATGTGCTGATGTTCGAAACCGAGGAGCGCATCCTCGCGGCGGATTGGTTCGACATTTACGGCGCGGAGGGCATTTTGCGTTTTCCTGATGTGCCGGAGCGCATCGCAGAAGCAGATCGTGTCGCGTTTGTGGAAGTGGTGCTGCCGGAGCAAACTGACACACGCTTTGAGCAGGCATTTCGCGCGTCTGGTGTGCCGCACAGCGTGCATCGCGTATCGCCGGAACTACTGGTGATTATTCCGCACGCGCCCATTGATCCGGCGGTGTTGGGGGACGGATTAGGATACCAGTTCTAGCTGCCGGGCGTCGCCACCAGTGGAACCTGACTCGTGTCCCCTTCCGGCCTCACCAGTTCGGCAAACACCCATGCCGTGCCGCCACGAAACAACACCGCCCACCACGTACTATCCGCGTTGCGCCCGACGATCTGGATCATATCGCCCTGCTGTAATTCGCCTACCGGAGGGAATCCTGTCCCTGGCCCCTGGCGCAGATTCAACGTGGAGGAAATCACACGCGCGGGCGGTCCGGTAAGAATGCCCAGATCGGTCTGCGGCACGGGATTGTCAGTGGGCGCGGTAGGAATTTCATCTGCTGGTGTCATTGGCACAGCGGGCGCATCACCCGGATTCACCGCCGGACTGCCACTCACGACCCCGGCGATAGGCGGTTCCACCACTGTTATGACCACGTCCGACACCCCTAGTGACAAACCATCCGCGCGCACGGCTTCCACTGTGACGATGTGTTTGCGCACATCCTCTGCCGCCCACGTCACCTGCCCGGTGAGCGCAATTTGGCCCTGCGGATCAACCCCGTTGACCATACCTGCTGGAATATCATCCACGCGAAACTCCAACCGCGCAATACGGCCCTGCTCATCTTGCGCGATGGCATAGAGCGCAACCTCTGCACCCACAGCAAACGTACTCTTGTTGACCGGCGCAAGCAGCACCACCAGCGGCGCATTCTGGACCGTCGCGGGCGTGTCGTCTGCCGTATTACTGACGAGACTGCACGCCAGCGTTGCCAGCGCCAGCATGATACTGCTCAACAGCACATGCCCTAGCGTGTAGCGAGATCGTTGCATGGGGTTTACACCGTAATCCTGTTCCCTGAACATGATATCGCCAGCTTAGCGAAAAACACGCCATCGCGCAATGTCTCGAAGTGCCATCTTGCAGTACACTGACTCTATGCACCCTACGCGACGAGGAGTCAGACCCGTATGGCTTACGATCCATTCACGCTACGCTCCACACCGCCGCAGCCCGTGTTCTACGGTCAAATCCACTTCGGCACGTTCAAGAAGCCATTTCAGACGGTCAACGTGATCGACGCGGACATCTACGGGTTTAAGCACGCGCCGCGTTGGTGGCGTAATCTGCGGCTCAAGGAATGGCAGCACTTCGGGATC
>CBEVZO010000706.1:0-2626 GCA_965554365.1 uncultured Anaerolineae bacterium | reverse complement strand
GACCCGGTAGCCCCGCCACTGTTTGGTGTACCCGCCCCGCCTGTTCCTCCGGTGGCCCTTGTACCGCCTGCGCCGGTTCCCGCAATCGGATCATCAGTGCTGGTTGGCAATTCAAACGGCATCGTCTTATTTTTCTCCTGTGTAATCCCGCAATACGATTATTTTAGCACAAATGTTCTTGGGGCTATAGTGCGGAGGAACCAACTTTCGGAACGCATTTTCCGAACGCATTCCGATCCTTGCGCGGCGGTGCGCCGTCTGAAAAACCTCCGAAATTCTGGCGGCGTTCATTGATCAGAGGTTGCCACGCGGCCCCTGATGCGCGATACTTAGGCCACTGACGAGATCGCACAACTCACGAGGCATCGCGATGCGCCCATTTCAAAAGCTGCGACGATTTGTAATCGAGGATAAAGCGCTGATTACGCCGTTCAACGAACCGGCGAGTCAGCTCAATATCATGAACAAACCGCTGTGGATGCACCACTCGGATATTCTCGATGTGGTATGCGGTGCGGCAAATGTCGAGCCGCCGCTGGATTCAATTGATGATCTGCCGGAGAACACGGATCGGGGCGACGAGATTATCGTCTACCGCGACAATCTCTATTTCGACCAGGAATTCTTCGAGGAATTCTACAAAGAAGCGCGCAATAACCAATTGCCGAGCCGCGCGGCACTGCCCGCTAACGATCCGGCCTGGGTGCGTTATGCGGTTCCGCTGTCGCGTCTCGAACCTGTGACCGACATGGAAGGCAAGCCGCTGTACTATCCGCTGGACCTGTGGTATTTCCCGGATGGCTATGTGGAACAACACAAGTGGCGCGTTGTGCCGATCTACAGCGGGCACAAAGAAGTCGGCTACTACAACGTGCCGGACTCGATGAGCAATGTGAGTTCGACGACCGAAGGCGAGGTTGCGCGTGCGCTGGACCTGACGCACCTGCTCACTGAGCGCACCTGTCTGTCGGTGGATAGTTGGGTGCATATCTACTTCGGCAACGTGATTATGGGCGTGTTTTCGCGCGGGCGGCGCTTCGAGGCTGAGATCGAGGAACATAACTTCACCGCGCTGCGGTTGCTCTGGCAAGCGATTATCGAGCAAAAGCAGGTGTTGTCGTGTTCGCGTGTAGTCTCAGTCGGCGAGGGCACGGTGGTGGACCCCTCCGCCACGATTCTTGGCCCTAGCAAAATCGGCGCAGGC
Source organism: uncultured Anaerolineae bacterium (assembly GCA_965554365.1). Taxonomy (GTDB): domain Bacteria; phylum Chloroflexota; class Anaerolineae; order Aggregatilineales; family Aggregatilineaceae; genus CAYRNY01. Next base: position 1,422 of record CBEVZO010000706.1, on the reverse strand, counting down.
TGCTACATTGGCCCCGGCGCGGTGATCGACAACTCCGAGATCGGCGATAACGTCAACGTGGGGCAGGGCGTGCATTTGATGCTCAGCGTGATCGGCAATAACTGCTTCTTGCCGTTCCGCGCGGCGCTGTTCATGTCGGTGATGATGGAATTCGGCATTGTGGCACAAAATACGTGCATCCAGATGGGTGTGATCGGGCGTAACAGCTTTGTGGGCGCGGGCACGACGTTCACCGACTTCAACCTGCTGCCGGTTCCGCTGCGCGCGGAAAGTTGGGACGGCGGGCTGGAAGATACGGGACAGCCGGTGCTGGGAAGCTGTGTGGGGCATAATGTGCGGCTGGGATCGGGGCTGGTCTTCATGCCGGCGCGTTGGGTCGAGTCGGACGTGATTATGTTTGCGTCACCGGAGCGCCGCGTCGTGAATCGCAACGTGCGCTACGAGGAAAGCGATCACCACAAGGTGCGCGCGTCGGTCGCGAAGATGCACCGCCAGCATTATCCGCGCCTGATTCGGTCGGAGCAGGATAAACACGACGATTGGGATTAAGCGTTCAGCGGGCAGTGGGCATTACGATTGCGAATTGGCGGGCCGGTGTGCAACCTCACTCCTCGGCCCCCTCTCCATCAGCGCAGCGCAATGGGGAGGGGATTTAGGGGAGGGGCTAACCTGTAAACCCGTTACCGTATTTAAAAGTTAAACTGCATTGCCCTACCCGCTGGGCAACCCAAGGATTGCCCCTACAAAACCGCGATTCAAACTATACGCATCACAAGTGTCGTTCTCCCAGAGAGGGGGCGCGAACAAGGTCGCGTTGGGGGTGAGGTAAATCACAGCATATGACCGGGTGTTCTGCAACTCGAAGTAATCAACAGGGGGAGATTTGACCAATGCGCCATCCGGAAACCGAAACGCCGGAGCGTTGGGTCTTGTTCAAACGGTCGGCGCGCGAGTTGGTCCCGGCCCGTTACTACTCCCTGTTTCTGGTCGTATTGTTTCTGTCGTCGCTGGTTGTGACCTATGCGGCTGTGCAGCCCTTGAACGAGATGGACTGGATACGCACGGTGCAGCAAGTGCGTAATATGTGGCGCGGCGAGAATCCATTTTGCACGCCTTACTGCGATTTCACGGCGTTCGACGCGGACCTGCCCGTTAATGAGGACTATGTTTCCACGCAGGCGTATTCGCCCTGGGTGATGTTCTTTTTTGCGCCGCTGGCGTATGTATCCGTGCGTGGATTGGTGGCGCTGACGGTCACGCTGTGGATTGTCGTCATCATCGACAGCGGACGGCCCCCGGCGTTAGTGCTGATCCTTCACCCGGCGTTCCTGATGCTGCTGGCGGCGGCGAACGCGGATTTTCTGATCTCTGGCGTGGGGCTGTGGTTGATCATGGGGGGCATTACGGGTTGGCGGCGTGGTG
>CBEVZO010000705.1:0-2642 GCA_965554365.1 uncultured Anaerolineae bacterium | reverse complement strand
TAATAGCGGTGCATCCGTCGCCATCGCCATTGCCGGACGCAGCGCAAACGTATAGTCGCCCGCCGGCATCGCGATGTGCCCGGTCAGATCACCGAGGCTCAACGACGGCGCAATCAGCGTATCGTTCACATACACGTCCACCGTCGAGACATCCGGGCTGCCATGCGCCAACTGCACGCGCACTGCACCTTCGTCACCGTTCACCGGCGTTTCCATGATCAACGCCGACGACGCCGTATCACCGTCCAGCGTGCCCAACGCCACAAAGGTGTAGAGCATCCCGCTGCGCAGCGGCACTTCGCCGATCAGCCCAATCGCACTTTCAATCGCGCCGCCTGCCGGGACCATCACAAGGTCCTGCACGCCCGCGCCAATATTCACCGTGCCATACTGTGATCCATATTGCACACCCTGGAGCAACGGACCACCATCCGTCCGCACCACGTCCAGCGGCGGGGCATCAGCAATCGCGTTGACCGCCGTCATACGCGCCAGCCCCAGGCCCAGTGGATCGAGAATGTCTTCGTACATCGTCGCGGCGAGTGCATTGGGCGCGCCCTGGGCGATCATCGTGAACGCCAGGTTCGGAACCAACGACATGGACGCTTCGAGCAACACCGGGGCATCTTCCCCGCCGCCACTAGACCGCAGCTCGATCAATTGCGCTTGATCGGTCACCGGTACATTCAAATGCGGGGTTACTTTACCAAAGAGCAGTCCTTCAACGGCCAGCTCTCCATTGATATACACATCTACTGCCGGACCGCCAGGCACCGCGTGCAAAAACCGCACACGTGACAGCGGCGTATCCTGCGCCTCTACCGCCGCACGGCTCACAGGCGCGACCAGCACCAGCAGCAGCGTGACCAGCAGCAGACCAGACAAGAACCATTTGCGTCGAGTCATAATGTGATTCTCCTAAAGAACTCCTCAATTGCAGCCAAGCTCATCATCGCAGTGCCCCTATTCTAACGCACGATGCACGCCTTCCCCAATGCCGCCTACCCCACGCTGCTCAAACGCTTAACCGCCGCTAGTAGTGGGGGATCAATCGCGCGATCTTCTCCCCCTCTCCATCTTGGATGGAGAGGGGCCGGGGGGTGAGGTAAACGCCTCAAGCCCTAACGGTTTACGTACCTTCTTGCCACTGGTTCAGATAAGCGACCTGCTCATCGGTCAGCGTATCGATATCCACGCCCATCGCTTCCAGCTTGAGCCGCGCAATTTCCTGATCGATGTCCTGCGGGATCGTGTACACTTTGTTTTCGAGTTCGCTGCCCTGGGCGAGCATGTATTCCGAGCCGAGCGCCTGATTCGCGAAACTCATATCCATCACGCTGGCGGGATGACCTTCCGCCGCTGCGAGGTTGACCAGTCGCCCGTCCGCCAGGATGTTGATCTTGCGACCGTCCGCCAACACGTACTGCTCGACAAACGGACGCACGCGCGTCGGTTCGCCGGTCGCGATTGAGGCCAAGCCCTTGAGGTTCAGTTCGACATTGAAGTGACCACTGTTCGCCACAATCGCGCCGTCCTTCATCACCTCAAAGTGATGCACGTCCACCACGTTGATGTCGCCGGTCGAGGTCACGAAGATGTCGCCAATCGGAGCCGCGTCGAGCATCGGCATCACGCGGAAGCCGTCCATCACCGCCTCGAGCGCCTTGAGCGGATCGATCTCGGTGACGATCACGTTCGCGCCCATACCCTTCGCGCGCATCGCGATCCCGCGCGAACACCAACCGTAGCCGCCCACGACCATGTTGCGCCCTGCCAGCAGCACGTTCGTCGCGCGAATGATGCCGTCAATCGTGCTTTGGCCCGTGCCGTAGCGGTTATCAAACAGGTGCTTGGTCATGCTGTCGTTTACCGCCACCACCGGGAATTTCAGCGCGCCGTCGTTCGCCATCGCGCGCAGCCGGATCACGCCGGTCGTGGTTTCTTCCGTCCCGCCGACAATCTCATCGATCAGGTCGGCGCGATTCTTGTGCAGTTCACTCACGAGGTCTGCGCCATCGTCCATCGTGATGTGCGGCTTGTGGTCCAGCGCCACGCGCAGGTGATCGTAGTAGGTTTCGTCGTCCTCGCCCTTGAGCGCGTACACCGGAATCTCGAAGTGCGTTACGAGCGACGCCGCAACATCATCCTGCGTGCTGAGCGGGTTCGATGCGGTAAGTACCACGTCTGCGCCACCAGCCTGCAACGTGCGGGCCAGGTTCGCGGTTTCTGTCGTGACATGCAAGCACGCCGAGATCCGCACGCCATCCAACGGGCGTTCTTGAGCAAAACGCTCACGAATCTGCCGCAGCACGGGCATATCGCGCTCCGCCCACTCAATACGATAGCGCCCACCATCGGCCAGATTTAGATCTCGGACATCGTGTTCAACCGTCATGGAGTTCTCCTTGGTCATAAAGTCATGTGCTGTGCAGTAACACAGCCCGCCGCCGATTGTAACACAGCGGCCTCTGATTGGTAGTTCGCGTTTAGTAGAAGCGTATTGATGCTGTTTAAGAAATTAAGACGGATATCGTGGTTGTCTGAAAACCGGCCCCTATCCCCCCAGACTATACACCGAGATGGAGAAAGGGGGAGTCAGGCGCACGCTCTTCTCCCCCTCTCCGCGCGTGGGACGCGAGGTG
>CBEVZO010000704.1:0-2645 GCA_965554365.1 uncultured Anaerolineae bacterium | reverse complement strand
AATTTCCGGGTCAATTCACTGGCTACCCCTTGACTTTTAACACGGTATCTCTCCAATCAAGTTGGGGAGAGGGAGTAGCGGGCGCGGGAAAGTTCGCTTCCACCACAGCGGGGGACACGAACTTCCTCGCGCAGGGATTTCAGGGAAAGAACTGGTATCATCCCTGCCTGGGCACGTTTTCCCCATCGCGCGGCTGACCGAGCCGTGCGCGTTCTTCGTCTGCCAGGGACGGCTCCAGCTTCTTGAACAGCGGCTGCGGATCGCGCAATTGTTGCCCCACCGCCAGCGCGGACAGTTCCCATGTGCCGACAACGGTATCATTGACATGGTACGTCAGCGCGTCGTGCGCCCGCTCGGATTCGGCGAACGTTTCGATATGTTGTTCACCGAACAGTGTGCCGTCGTAGCCCAGGAACTCGTGTACCTGCTGCGATGTAAACGGCAGGAACGGCGCGAGCATCGTTTTCAGGTTATCGATGCAGCGCAGCGCGGTGTAGATCGTCGTCGCGGCGGCTTGCTTGTCTTCCTTGACCACTCTGAACCAGGGCGCGTGGTCGAGATAAGCGTTCACATCGCGGGCCAGCGCAATCGCGGCGGTCAGTGCATCACGCAGCTTGACGGCAGCTAACAGCCCGCCAACTTCCTCGAACCCGGCTTCGACCTGCGCGATAATCTCGCGGTCCAGCGGGCGCAATTCGCCCGGCTCAGGCACGACACTGTCGAAGTGCTTGGCGTTGAACTTCAGCACGCGGTTAACAAGGTTGCCCCACGCCGCCAGCAGTTCGGTGTTGTTGCGCGTAACGAAGCCGTCCCACGACCAATCGGAGTCGCGTGTTTCGGGAAACGTCATTGCGATGTAGTAGCGCACCTGATCCGGTGAGTAGCGTTCGAGAATATCGGGAACCCAGATCGCCCAATTGCGGCTCTTGGAAAACGCCTTACCCTCAACATTCATGAACTCGTTGGCGGGCACATCGTGCGGCACAGAAATCGGGCCGTCGCCTTCCTCGGCGTAGATACCGTCCACGCCCATCAGTTCGGCGGGCCAGATGATTGTGTGGAACTCGATGTTGTCCTTGCCGATAAAGTTGTAGACCTTCGCCTCAGGGTTGTACCACCACTTTTTCCAGGCGTCGGGCTGACCGGTGTTTTTCGCCCACTCTAGACTGGCGGTGAAATAGCCCATCACGGCCTCGAACCACACGTACATGCGCTTGTCTTCCCAACCCTCCAGCGGAATCTCGATGCCCCACTGAATATCGCGCGTGATAGGGCGACCCTTGAGTTCTTCCGCTTTGTTCTGCGAGACGCGCAGCACTTGCGTGCGCCAATCCTCAGCTTTGCGCGGCTCCGCCAGATACTCACGCAGTTTATCGATAAACGCGGGCAGATCGAGGAAGTAGTGTTCCGTTTCGCGCACCACCGGCGTGGAACCATCGGTTTTGCTACGTGGATTGATCAGGTCCACCGCGTCGAGCAGCGTACCGCAGTTGTCGCACTGATCGCCGCGCGCACCGTCGTAGTTGCATTTCGGGCATATGCCCTCGACATAGCGATCCGGCAGGAACCGTTGTTCCGCTTCACTGTAGAGCAACCGCTGCTTTTTGCGATAGAGAAATTCCTGTTCCAGCAGCCGCGTGAAGAAGTCGCGCGCGATCTGGTGGTGATTCTCGGTGTCGGTGTGCGTAAACAGGTCATAGCTGATGCCAATGGCGCGCTGCGTTTCCAGGAAGCGGCGGTGATAGTGTTCAAAGACCACGCGTGCAGTCAGACCGCGCTTGTCCGCCTCGACCGTGATCGGCGTGCCGTGCGCGTCCGATCCGCTGACCATCAGGACATGGTTGCCCTTCAGCCGGTGATAGCGCGCGAAGATGTCGGCAGGGAGATAACACCCGGCCAGATGCCCGGCGTGCATATCGCCGTTAGCGTAGGGCCAGGCAAGCGAAACGTGGATATATTCAGGCATGATGTCCCCTTCTATAGTGTGTTGGTCATGCTGACCACCGGACATTTTAACAGCTAGCTACTCCAAACAAAAAACCGCCGAAGGCTCGACGGTTTGCTTGCCGTGTGCGGACTACCGTGTTCAGGCGGATGCAGGGCGCTTAACAGCACCACGCGCCATCGCCGGAACGTTCCGACCACGGCAAGCGGCGCATCCGCATAAGGCCACCACAGGCGGCGCTGCTGCTCTCGGCAGCGTGAGAAAGTACGATAGTGTTCATGCCACAAATATACGGCGGTTCGCGGGCAAAGTCAACTGCGAATTTGACCGCACAATCTGCGTGTGGTAGAACGTTCGCAGTCCTTATGCACACGAAAGTGAGTACACACATGAGTTCTGATACCACTCTCACGCCCGGCCTGACCGGGGAAGCCACCATCACCGTAACAGACAATCTCACCGCGATGGCACTCGGTAGCGGAACACTCCCAGTCTATGCCACACCCGCCATGATCGCGTTGATCGAAGCAGCGGCGGTCGCTGCGCTGGAGGGACACTTGCCGGAGGGGAAAACATCCGTCGGCACGCAACTCGATGTGAAACATCTCGCGGCGACGCCGGTCGGCATCAATGTAATACTAAGCCAGGGAATTCGATTGGGGAAAACTAACGCCGTGGTTGGCGGCGATTCACTTCAGCT
>CBEVZO010000703.1:0-2646 GCA_965554365.1 uncultured Anaerolineae bacterium | reverse complement strand
GGGAACTCGGCACACTCGAAGCAACTGCGCACACCTTTGCTGAATCCACAACTACCGGGCCACATCCAATAGCCCGCTTTGGTCGAGATAATCAGTTCGTCGCGGAACCCGGCAAAATCGAGCTTGAGGATATCGCCAAAATTCTCCTCGGCGGAGCCAGGGGGCGGGCCGTAGTTATTCGCCAGATCAAAATGTGTGATGCCCAGGTCGAAGGCGCGGCGCAGCATCGCGCGCATGTTTTCCTGCGCATCCACGCCGCCGAAGTTGTGCCACAGACCGAGCGACACGACCGGCAGTTGCAGCCCGCTGCGTCCGCTGCGACGGTACTGCATCGTGTTATAGCGCTCATCGGCGGGGCGGTAATGAGACTTCACGGGGAGCGTCATGGGATTGGTCCTTTCGGGTGGTTATTGTTGATTATTCCGGGTAGGGCAAGCCCGACCCCTACTCGGCGCGCGGTTGCGGTTTTCTCCCCCTCTCGATAGCTTCTATCGCGCGACAGCGAGATAAACCGTCTCGGATGGAGATGGGGGCGCGTGATCTTCGATCACGTTGGGGGTTGAGGTGGTTTCCCTCAAAAAACAACGCACAGCAAGCCATCCTACCGCCCCCTGTGCGCTGTCACCATGTCATGCGTAGCCTACGACTCGGTGTAATCGCCCTCGATCACGTCCTCGTTTTCCGGCTCATCAGCACCACCGTCGCCGTCCGGCCCAGCATCGCCCGGCATCCCGTCCATCCCTGGAGGCTGCCCGTACATGCTCGCGCCGATCTGCTGGATCGCCATGCCCAGGTCTTCGGTCGCGCTCTTGATCGCCGCGCTGTCAGTTCCTTCGAGCGCCTTACGCACGGCCTCGACTTTGCTCTCGACTTCCTTGCCAGTGTCATCGGGAATCTGGTCCGCGTAATCGCGCAGCGCCTTCTCGGCGGTGAAAATCGCCGCTTCCGCGTTGTTACGTTCTTCGACCTGCTCACGACGCTCAGCATCAGCAGCCGCATGTTGCTCCGCCGCACGCATCATCTGCTCGATCTCAGATTCGCTCAAGCCGCTGCTCGCCGTGATCGTGATCTTCTGCTCGCGCCCGGTCGCTTTGTCCTGCGCACTGACGTTGAGAATACCGTTCGCGTCGATGTCGAACGTGACCTCAATCTGCGGGACGCCGCGCGGTGCGGGCGGGATACCGTCCAGCACAAACTTGCCGAGCGTTTTGTTGTCCGTCGCCATCGGGCGCTCGCCCTGCAAGACATGAATCTCGACCTGCGTCTGATTGTCGGTCGCCGTGCTGAAAACCTGGCTCTTTTTGGTGGGGATCGTCGTGTTACGCTCAATGATCGGCGTCGAGACAGCGCCAAGCGTCTCAATCGACAGCGTCAGCGGCGTGACATCCAGCAGCAGCACTTCCTTCACCTCGCCGCCCAACACGCCACCCTGCACCGCCGCACCCACCGCAACCACTTCGTCGGGGTTAACGGTCTTGTTCGGTTCTTTCTCGAAGAAAGTTTTCACCGCTTCATGGATCGCGGGCATACGCGTCATGCCACCGACCAACAACACCTCGTTGATCTGGTCCTTTTTCATTCCCGCATCATCCAACGCGCGCTTGCACGGCTCCACAGAGCGCCTCACAAGATCCGAGACGATCTTTTCCAGCACCGCACGGCTGAGCGTCATGTTCAGGTGCTTGGGACCGCTGGCGTCAGCAGTGATGAACGGCAAATTGATCTCGGCCTTCATTGTGGTCGAGAGTTCCTTCTTGGCTTCCTCTGCCGCTTCTTTGAGCCGCTGGAGCGCCTGCCGGTCCTGGCGCAAGTCGATGCCCTGGTCCTTCTTGAACTCGTCGGCCAGCCATTCGATGATGCGCTCGTCGAAATCGTCGCCACCCAGGAACGTGTCGCCGTTAGTGGACTGCACTTCGATCAGCCCCTCGCTCACGATGAGGATCGAGATATCGAACGTGCCGCCGCCCAGGTCATACACGGCCAGCGTTTCTTCCTTCTTTTTGTCCATGCCATTGGCCAGGGACGCCGCCGTCGGCTCGTTGATGATACGCTTGACAGTCAAGCCCGCGATCTTGCCTGCGTCTTTGGTGGCCTGACGCTGGCTATCGCTAAAATACGCCGGAACGGTGATCACCGCTTCGATGACTTCCTCACCCAGGTACGCCTCGGCGTCGGCCTTGAGCTTCTGCAGAATCATGGCGCTGATTTCGGGCGGGCTGTACTCTTTGCCGCCCATGTGCAGACGCACATCCCCGTTCGGCGCGGCGCTGACCTTGTACGGCACAACTTCCAGCGCCTTCTGCACTTCTTTTTCCTCAAACTTGCGCCCCATGAAGCGCTTGACCGAGAAGATCGTGTTCTCAGGGTTCATGACCGCCTGCCGCCGTGCCAACTGCCCGACGAGGCGTTCACCCTGTTTATTCATCGCAACCACTGACGGAATCAAACGTCCGCCTTCTGCCGAAGGGATCACCGTCGGTTCGCCGCCTTCGATCACGGCCATCACCGAGTTCGTGGTTCCCAGGTCAATCCCGATAATCTTTCCCATATCCTCACCTCTGTTGATTTTCGTGGATGATGACAGTTCTTAGTGACTCACGTTACGCACAAAGCGTTTCAAACTGATGTAAACTATCGTTATGAACG
>CBEVZO010000702.1:0-2672 GCA_965554365.1 uncultured Anaerolineae bacterium | reverse complement strand
CAGCTACACAGAAAACAGAACAGGAGCGTCTATGGTGTAGGCGCTCCTGTTGGCGTTGAGATGATGGGCTAATGCCCGCAGTGGTGTGTTATTCGCCGTGACCGGGGCCTTCTGAGAAGAACTTGTAGTTCCACGCGATGTCCGCTGTCAGGTCCACAACCTCGCCACCCTCGGCGGCGACTTTTTGTTTGGTGTCGTGCGGGACGCGTTCTTGACCGGCGCTCATGGCGTAGTCGTCGGGCACTTCGTCTTCTTCGAAGATCGCTTCCAGCGGGCATTCGGGAATGCACGCGCCGCAGTCGATGCAGGTATCGGGATCAATGTAGTACCAGGGCCATTCGCTTTCGGGCTGACCCGCCACGATAGCTTCATTGGGGCACACATCGACGCACGCGCCATCGCGCAAGCACAGACTCGTGATAATGTGGGGCATGTTGTCTACTCCTGTAGGCGAAATACTAGTTGAGAACATCACGATCACTATACCGCGTGTTGGCGCATTGGGAGGTGTCAAAACGTCACCTAAAACGATGACGTTCGGCACAATGCCGCCGATATGTTTGGCCCAATGCGTGCGGGGGGGCACAAAAAACGAGCATCCCGCCGCGATGGGGGGATGCTCTCAGCCGTTGCGCTGGTTAGCGCGGGAGGAAGTCGTAGGGATACTAGCCGCGTGCCGCCTTGAAGCGTTCGGCGACGTCGGCCCAGTTGACAATGTTCCAGAACGCGTCCACGTATGCGCCGCGCGCATTCTGGTATTTCAGGTAATAGGCGTGTTCCCACACGTCGATGACCAGCAGCGGCACAACGCCCCACTGCGTTAGATTCTGGTGCTTCTCCGCCTGGAGGACTTCAAGCTGACCGCCGTTCGGCTCCCAGACCAGCAAGCCCCAACCGCTGCCTTCAACGGCTTTGGAGGCTGCCGCGAACTGTGCTTTGAAGTTCGCGAAGCTGCCGAAATCCTTGACGATCTGCGCTGCGAGTTCGCCGTCAGGTTCGCCGCCGCCACCGTTCCCGGCGGGGGCCATGTTCGGCCAGAAGACGCTGTGCAGGAAATGACCGGAGCCATGAAACGCTGCGGCGCGCGAGAGTGCCTTCACAGCCGCGTAATCGCCGGAGGCGCGGGCGGCTGCGAGCTTTTCGAGCGCGGCGTTGAGGCCGTTCACGTAGCCCAGGTGGTGCTTGTCGTGGTGCAGGCGCATGGTCTGCTCGTCAATGTACGGCTCCAGCGCGTCATAGGCATAGGGCAGGGGGGGGAGTTCGTATTGCTTCGCCATAAGGTAGCTTCTCCTTAAGTGCTGGTAGTGTTGGTTGCATACATCCACACCGCGCTGTGCGAAAACGTGGGGAGTCTGGGCGAGGCACAGTGTAGTGTGTTCGTGATGGAGATTATAGGCCCGCGCACAGGCCCGCGCCCACAGGATTTCTATATGAGTCGCGATAGAATCCCCTTTGGGATCGCCTCAGGGTGTGGTGGGTGCGACGCCCTCGGCGTTATCGGGTGCGGCTGCGGGTTGGGTGGCGATCAGCGCGACCTCGCGCAACAACACATTGTAATCGTGCCCGGATGCGTAAAACTCGATGCGCGTGATCCGGCTGGGGCGCATGTCCTTAGGCCACTCTGTGAGCAGGTCGCCAGACTCGTAGGTGAACCAGGTGGATGGGTTGATTAACTCGTGTGGCTGCAAGCACTGGTCGCAGGTGATGGGGTATTCGATGCCGGGACGCGCCTGGATGTAGAAGCCGTGATACCACTCGCGCGGGTCTCCGTTCTGGTCTTCGTAGCTGATGTAGAGCATCACGGCGCATTCTGTGCCTTGTGTTCCGCAAATGTCGAGACTCTGATTGATGACTTGCAGCGTCACGCGCAGCCGGAGATCGTCGTACAGCGGTGTGACGATGTACTGGGGCGTGGTATCGTCCGCTGTGAGATTGCCATCAGGGGGCACTTCTTCGAGTGTTGCGACGGGCAGCTCAAGATTCTGGTAGCAGCCGGTTTTGGCGGGCGTGGAGTCGGACGCAGCGCGCACAAGGTGGATCGTTGGGCGACCATCGGCGGAACCGGGATCGGCATCGCCGCCGGGTGCGTTAGGGAAGACTGTATCGGGTTGGTGTGCGCAAATCCAGTCTTTGGGCCAGTCCGTGCCGAAGGTGCTGTACGGGATCAGGTCTATTGGTCCCTGGTTGACGGTGATGGTGTTGGTGGTCTGTTGCAGCGTGCCGATCATGGTGGGCGCGATGGTGCGTGTCACGCCATGTGAGCTGCTGAGCAGGGCGCTGCCATCACGCGCATGAACCGCTAATGTCCCCGGCGTGGTGTCGATCAGGTAGTTGCCTTTGGCGGTGATCTTGATTTTGCCCGCAGGGGACTCGATCACGAGCGTGATCGGGCGTTCCAGGCTGTCACTGATCCACACTTCCAGGCTGCCCGCCACATCGTTTAGCCGGATGCTGTAGGGGTTATCGCTCATGTCGAAGCGTGGGCGGCTGGCGCGTTTGAGCGTGGCGGTGCTGTTGCCGCGCAGCGTGACCGTCGCTACGATTTCGTCGGAGAAGGGATCAGAGAACGCCAGATAGCCCTGCGAGAGATTGTCGGTGCTGAGCCGTTCATCGGTGTCCACGCCTGCGCTGCTGCGGATCGCTTGATCAGCGGCGGTGTCGGGTTCGAGTAG
>CBEVZO010000701.1:0-2672 GCA_965554365.1 uncultured Anaerolineae bacterium | reverse complement strand
CGCGACGGCGGTGATCGTCGGTACGGCATCGCCCTGCGCTAGCGGTGTGGCCGTGATCACGTGTTCCTGCTGCGCCAACGCCGCGAGCGCGGTCCCGGTCAGTTGCAACGTGTCAATCATAGCCAGCATCTCGGCGGGCTGCATGTCCATGCCAGGAATTGGCGTGGCGGTCAGAATCACAAACTGCGTCGGCGCGTCGGCGGGTTCGTCGTCTTGCTGCGCGTCGTCATAACTGATGACGCCAAACGCGACCGCCAACGACACAATAACATTGAGAATGATGAATCCGATCAGGCCACAGGTGGCAGGGGGTCGTCGAGCGCCACGCGGCGCAGGCGTGCTGCCTGATGATGCGCGCACACGATCACCTGTTGGCGATGCCCCGGCATCCGGCACAGTCACTCCCAAACGGTGCAGCGCCTCCTGGAACGCGGGTCGCGCCCCATCCAACGAGACAGCCCCCGCGCCGGGTGGTGTCCACCGATCACTGAAACTATCAGCAGCCCACTGCTGTGTCAACGTCTGCGCCTGCGCGCGATCCACCTCCGGGAACATGCCGATACAGTCCGCGCAAACGAGCCAACCCGCCTCTTGCCCGCACATATCGCCAATCGCCAGACGCTCGTCGGCCATCATCTGCGCGAAATCATCGGGGTCCATCCGTTCGCGCAACCACCCCAGATACCATTCCCAATACGCAGGCGACGTTACGACCTCGCGCGTGTTGAGCGTATAACTCTGGCTAACATCACCAACCGGCTCGTTACGAATATCACACCGCATAGCACCGTCTTCTCTCTCTTGCGCCGCCCAAAATTCCGCCGCTTAACCTCGTAATCAACGCGCAGACATATTAGCATACGTCGCCCCTTGCAGCAACGTGAGGCGTTAGAATCACGTTAAGCCCTAAATGATCGGCCAAGCGTCCACGTTGCCCTGGCACAGCAAGTCGGTTATGCTAACGTACACTGATGCAAACTCGTGTGTGGAAGGTCATGGGGAATGGACAACGGTACATCCAACGGCTGCGGCTTGCTGCTCATCATGTTTCTGGCGATCAGCGCCTTTTCGGGCTTCCTGATGCTGTTCAGCGTACAAACCGAAACCGTCATGGTCCCACTGCCGACCCTCGCGCTACAGGCGGACACGCCCACTGCGGTCATGCCCACCCAGGCCGCGACCGTCGAGCCGACCGCCGCGATGTCGTTCAACAGCACGCCCCTCATGATCACGGTGTTGGGCAGCGGCGACCTGAGCGCCGAAGCGGTCGAACTGGTCAACACGGGCAACACCATCGACCTGACCGGCTGGCGGATCGTCGATGCGCAGGGCAACGTGTTTGCTTTCCCCACGTATAGACTCTATAGCGGCGGCGTTGTGCGGGTGATGACACGCAGCGGCGACGATACCCCCATCGCGCTGTTCTGGGACCAGGACGCGGCACTCTGGTCAGTGGGCGAAACGCTCACGCTACGGGACCAGATCGGCACAGTGCGCGCGGTGGTAATCGTGGGGCACGATTCCTAACACACACAGGACAAACCAATGAGCGCAGACGAACACCTACGGATTCTCGACATGGTGGCGCAGGGCACAATCTCCGCTGACGAAGCGGAGCAATTGTTCGCGGCGCTAGACACAGATAGTCCTGCGCCGATCCCCACCCCGGCGCATCCCACGCCGGAGCCGGAAGTATCCGACGCGGTGATCCCGCCCGCGAAGAAAAAGAAGCGCAAACGCGGCCTATCGGACGCGCCCCCAGACATGGATCGCTTCCGCCGCTACTGGGAATACCCGTTTCTGGCGGGGTTGATACTATTAGGTGTAGCGGGCATGTGCGCGTCGAACACACCTAATGGGCTGGTCGCGTTTTGTGGGTGGAGCGTGGTGCTGCTAGGCGGGCTGTTGGCACTGATTGGCTGGGTCAGCCAGTGGTCGCCCTGGGTACATATCCGCATCCACGAACAGAATGGCACACGGATCGCGCTGAGTCTACCTTTGCCTGTACAATTGTTTAGCGGGCTGCTGCGCGTTGTGAGCAAACTCATCGTGCGCCGCGTGGATCGCGACACCGCAGAGAATATCGAGATGGCAGCCTCATTTTTGGCACTGCTGGAAGAATATCCGATTGACGATCCGATCACGGTCGATGTGCTGGATGACGACGGCGATCAGGTGCAAGTGTACATAGGCTGAGGCGGCACAGGAGCAGGCAATGACTGAAAACACGCAAGCACTGGTGGATGCGCTACGGCGTGAATCCGACCCGACCCAACAGGTGAAACTGATCAAAGAGATCGGGCGGCTGCGTGTGGGCGAGGCGCTTGACGTGCTGACCGAGCTATCCCAGATCAGCGGGTTGCAAAGCGGCCCGGCGATTGAAGCGATGGGCGATATTGGCGATCCGCGCGCCACCAGAATGTTGATCCGCAGTCTCGCCGAACAAAACCTCGCCTGGATTGCCAAAGACGCGCTGGTGAAGATCGGCGCGGAAACCGTCGAGCCGTTGATCGCGGCGCTGGATGACGGCAACCCGGACGTGCGTTTTGGCGCGGTGCGCACGCTGGCCGAAGTCGGCGATCCGCGCGCGATTGTGCCGCTGGAGGAGTTTGTCGCCCGCGAGGACGACACCACCAATCGCCAATTGGCACGCACCACACTCAAAACGCTGC
>CBEVZO010000700.1:0-2674 GCA_965554365.1 uncultured Anaerolineae bacterium | reverse complement strand
TCTCGCACGCGACGGTGGACGATGTACGGGACGCGATCCAGGCGGCGAACGCGGCGTTTCCCGTGTGGGCGGGGATGCCGGCGCGCGAACGGGCGGCGATCATGCGCGAAGGGATGCGTATTTTCCGCGCTAACCTCGACACCGCGACGCGCACGCTCACGTTGGAGCATGGCAAGCCGCTCAACGACTCGATCAAGGAATGTGTATACAGCGCGGACGTGATCGAGTTCTACGCGGACGAGGGGCGGCGCATCGCGGGCACGCATCACGCGGGCGACATCGGTCCGACGCATTCGTTTGTGCTGAAGCAGCCGTTAGGTGTCGTGGGCGCGATCACGCCCTGGAATTTCCCGGTCGATTTGCTGGCGTGGAAGATCGGGCCGGGGCTGGCGGCGGGCTGCACATTCGTGATCAAACCGCCGAGCGAAGCACCGCTCGCGGCGACGTTGTTCGTCAAGGCGCTGGTCGATGCGGGACTGCCGTCGGGCGTGGTGAACATCATCACCGGGCCGGGGCGCACGGTCGGCGCGGAGATCGTGACGCACCCGCTGGTGCGCAAGATCGCGTTCACCGGCTCCACCGCCACCGGGTTGTGGATCGCGGAGCAGGCGGCGAAGCAGCTCAAGCACCTGACGCTCGAACTCGGCGGCAGCGCGCCGTTTGTGGTGTGCAATGATGCCGATCTCGATATCGCTGTGCCGGAGGCGTTGCGGCGGTCGTATTCGCACACCGGGCAGATTTGCATCAGCGTGAATCGTATCTTTGTGCAGCGCGAGCGCTTCGACGAGTTCGCGGCGCGGTTCGCGGAGGCGGCGCGGAACCTGCGCGTCACGGCGGACGGCATCGCGGAGCCGGACGCGGATATGGGACCGATGATCAACGCGGAGGGACTGGCGACGGTTGAGGAACACGTCGCGGACGCAGTGCAGCGCGGCGCGACCGTGTTGGCGGGCGGTGCAATGCCCCAGGGACCGGAGTATGCGCGCGGTTATTTCTACCTGCCGACGGTGCTGGTGAATGTAGACCGCGAGGCGCGTGTGATGCGCGAGGAGACGTTTGGACCTATCGCGCCGATCACGCCATTCGACACGCTGGAGGAAGGCATCCGCATGGCGAACGATTCGCCGTATGGGTTGGCGGCGTATGTGTACACGTCCGATGTGGACCAGGCGTTTTACGCGGCGAAACACTTGCACGCGGGCGGTGTGGGGATCAACGTGAACGACATTACCGATATGCGCGGGCCGTTCGGCGGCATGAAGATGAGCGGCATCGGGCGCGAACTCGGTGCGCCGGGTATGGACGCCTACATGGAGACGAAGCACGTCCGGTTCCGGTATCGCGGGCCGAGGTAAGCTGCACGGCTTCTTGCATTATTCTTCGTCTGGGTAGACATACCCTGACGCATGTTCAGATCCAGAGTTCTCCGAAAGTTCATACCAGTTTATGGTTCCACCATGATTTACTATGTGGTTTTTGAGATACTGTTCATATGGTTGAGGATATTGTGCACTTGATTCTGGAGTGCCCATCGATTCATCTTTGAATGGTTCAGAGATAGCAATTAAGTTCATCATTTGTAGCAGAGTAGGCCAAATTCCGTTTGCTGCTTGTGTGAGGTCGTCTGCGATATCCTGGAGAATGTCTTTTGCCGGAGCATAATGATCTGGGTTTAGATTTTCGTTTTCAGAAGACCACAGGGCATTTCTATAGCGAGACAGGTGTTTGGGGCGAGGTATCTGTGTAGCTCCGCCCGTTTTTAGCTTTAATGGCGGCAAGTTATGTGCAAGTAGATTTCTATATTCTCGAATGCTTTGGCGAGTTGTTTGGTATTTGAGACGGCTTTCTGAATGAATGATGATTGCATCGAAAAGTCTCTCAACACTGTGAAGTCTGATGTTTACAGACCTCAAACTTCCTTCGAAATTCTTGAAATGTTTTTGATATGTCTTTTGCCAGTATTGGTTTACCTTTTCGTCGAGATCTTCTTTTGATAGGGCAACCATTGGCTGTTCTTCCTCGATTTTTGCCTTGATTAAGGAAGCTTGAACAAAAACGTTTTCGATAAGGTCAATGGCTGTGGCAAGGTGGACAAACGGATCGGAGATGTCTACCGTTCCTTCTTCTAAATGTTCTGATTGTCTGTAAGCAATGGTTAAATGATACCAAACTCCATAGTGAGTGTTGAACAGTTTTTCGAGTTGCTTGGGGAATCCTTTTCGCAGTTTGTGTCGTAAACGATGCTCACGATTTGGGACAACGTATTGTGCCCAAAAACCCGCGTACATTGGAAATTTATCGGCTAGACCTAGTTCCCATCCTTCTCGTTCATAGCTATCACCGATTTGTTTCAGAAGGATTGTTTTGTTCTTGTGTTCGGTCATTGAAGTACCTTTGAATATGTAATATTAGACAGTTTTCATTTTAACATGAAAACGTTTAGGAGTATCGGCGTCGGGCGCGAACTCGGTGCGCCGGGCATGGACGCCTATATGGAGACGAAGCACGTCCGGTTCCGCTATCGCGCGCCGAGGTAGCGCTGGGCCGCACAGCAACCAAAATTACCCCCATATGCTCAAATGGAGTTAATACTAAGGGCATTGCTCACAAGTTAAGGGGTTTTGAGGGGTGTCAACCCCAAAATTGACCCAATTGATACGGTTTGAGGCAGTCC
>CBEVZO010000699.1:0-2681 GCA_965554365.1 uncultured Anaerolineae bacterium | reverse complement strand
GAAACCCTCGAATATCCGGCTCGACCGGCAGGGGCACTCCTACCTCGCAGACTTTGGGCTGGCGCGACAGACGCATGTGGCGACGCATGGCAAGGTGTTCGGATCGGTGCATTACATCGCGCCGGAGCAGGCAATATCGTCGGCGCAGACCGTGCCGCAGAGTGACCTATATGCGCTTGGTGTGATCCTCTACGAGATGCTGACCGGACAACCGCCGTTTAATGCCGAAAATCTCTCTGATGTGGCGACGATGCACATAGAGCAGTCGCCTACCCCGCCGCGCACGCTGCGCCGTACCATCACGGCGGAGGTGGAGGCGGTGGTGTTGCGGGCGCTCGAAAAGCAGCCGGAGCGACGCTTTCCCAGTGGGCGCGCGTTGGCGGAGGCGTTTGATTTGGCGGCGCAGGCGACGACCCCGAAAGCGTCTGCGCGTATGACCACACAGGTGAAGTCTCCCGCTGCGCAGAATACGGGGACAGATAACGGTGTGCCACCGTTGCCCCCGATCCCGGCGGCGGCGATGGGACCGCCCGGTAGCGGAGCTGATCCGGTCGATCCACCCTCGATAATTGATCCGCCACCGCGCTCTCCGCGCCGTCATCGTTTGCGACTCTATATGTTGTCGAGTATGCTGCTGGCGGCGATTGTGTTGGGTGTGTGGTTTGGGTTCTCGTTGGGTGAGGACGACGCTGACACGGAGCAGGAAGTCGTCGATCCGTTGGGGGCAGATGCGCAGTATGACGCGGATGTCGATGGGGTGTGGGATGCGGCGGACGAATGCCCGGATCAGCGCGGGCTGTCGGAATTGCATGGGTGTTGGGCCACTGGCACGATCATTATCACGACTACCGATGCTTCTGCTCGACTGCGCGGCGGTCCCGGCACGGTGTACCCGGTGGTGGACACCATCCAGCGTGGCGCGCAGGTGTATATTGTGGGGCGCACGGTGGCGGGGGATTGGCTGCGTATCCGCACGATCCCTGAAGATGACGCTGCGCCGCGTGACGCGTGGATCGCGGAGTTTCTGGTGGAGTTCAACCTCAATGTGGCGGTGGAGCAGTTCCCGATCTTTACCCCGGAGGATTGAGCTATGCTGCGCACGGCTGGCTTTTTGCTCAGGCGTGCGGCCACAGGTCCGGTAGTGGCACAAACCGTGTAAGATCGTCCACCTCGCCCACGATGATCGTATCGTTGTGTCGCACCCACGCATGAGCCGTAAGCGTTCCCGCCTCCTCCTGATACACACCAATACGCAGCACGGCGGCATGACCGGCGCGCCGCAACAGCACATACGCCGTCAGCGCCTTAGGCAGACACGTCGCGCGGAGTTTGCGCCCGGCGGAGTTTGTGGCCCAGCGCACGTACTCCGGGGTGGTGGATCGGGCTGGAGGGCGTCGAGGGGGCTGCGCCAACCGTGTGACCAGCGGACGCGTGATGCGGAAGGGGAACAGTCGCAGGCTGAGATTGAAGCACACCAGCAGGGCGCTAGCGCGCAACAGCACGCCGCGTTTGTCTGCCGGGAGGCGGCTAAAGCGCACGAGACTACGCACGGACTTCCTCAATGAGTTTCGCCGCGAGTAGTTCGTGAATGAAGCGATCCACGTCGTCGGCGCAGGTTTCTGGTGTGATATCATATTCTGCCAGCACCGTTTCGCGCAGCGCCGCGATCGTTTGCGGACCGGCTGCCAGCAAATTCCACAGTAGCGCTCCCACATCGTTCAATGTGTAATAGACACCGTCATCCAGGCTGAGGACCACACTGCCAGAGGCCAGTGGATTCGACACCTGGCGGGTGACAGTGCGAAAGGTTGTGGTGTCGCGGAGTGTCATGAGTTGTTCCCACAGGGTAGCCGTGCAGCACACAATGATTTCAATCGTAGCGGACGTGTGAGGGGCTTGTCAACTGCGTTTTTGTGCATTGTCGCGTGGACGGCTGGATTCTGGAAAATGACTATACTGGTAGTGTACCGTATCCACTGCAACGAATGGACAGCGTATTATGTGTGATCTCAGCGGCCAACAGATTAAAGGGTATGTGATCAGTGAATTGATTGGCACGGGCGGGTTTGCGGCAGTTTACAAAGCGCGCCAGCCCTCTGTCGAGCGCGAGGTGGCGATCAAGGTGATCTTGCCGAAACATGCGAACAATCCCAACTTTGTGCGGCGGTTCGAGACTGAGGCGCAGTTGATCGCCCGGCTGGAACACCTGCACATCGTTCCGCTATACGATTTCTGGCGCGAGCCGGATAACGCGTATCTGGTGATGCGCTGGCTGCGCGGTGGCACGCTGCATGATTCGCTGAGTGAGGGGGCTGTGTGGTCGTTAGAGGCTATCGCACGCCTGTTGGATCAGATCACGGCAGCGTTGACGGTGGCGCATCGCAACGGCGTGATCCACCAGGACTTGACGCCCGCGAATATTCTGTTTGATGACGATGGTAATGCGTACCTCGCGGATTTTGGTATCGCCAAAGACCTTGTGGCGGAGGAAGAAGCCGAGGACGGTGAACGATTGGTGTTTGGTTCACCCGCGTACATGGCTCCAGAGCAGATCACGCGTGAGACCTTATCGCCGCAAACGGACATTTACAGCCTGGGCATTGTCCTGTTTCAAATGCTGGCGGGGCAAACGCCGTTTGACGCGCCTACACATACCACCGTGATTCGCCAACAAGTGCAGG
>CBEVZO010000698.1:0-2684 GCA_965554365.1 uncultured Anaerolineae bacterium | reverse complement strand
CAGGTTCCCGGCGCTCATGGACCGGCTGTTGGCGCGGATTTACGGCTAAACCACCTCACCCCCCGGCCCCCTCTCCCGTCAAGCCGGAGAGGGGGAGAAAACCGCGTGGTCGTAATAGCTATAACGCCCCTACAATGCCTCGGCCCACGCGAGAATTTCGGCGGCATGGAGGCGCGCGTCTTTGGCGAGACCGTCCAGCCACTCGATATAGCGCGGATCGCCTGTTTCACCGCGCGTGAGCAGTTCCTCGACGTGATCGCGCACCGTCGCCAAACGCACGCGCAGTTCGGCAAGCGTCTGCGTCCAGTCGAGATGCGCGCGGTTGGCGACACTCTCGGTGTTCACCGCGTCCACATCATAACGCACATGCTCCGGGTGGCCCGCGTCAAAATCAGCGTACCGGCTCCCCGCGATGGCGTGCCAGCCCGCGAGATGCGCGATAATCTCCCGTGTGTTCCACGATCCACACACCCCGGTCTCGTGGCGGCGCAGCGCGGGCACAGCGTCCAGCGCGTCGAAAAACTCGCGGTAGGCGGCTTCCCAGTCGTCCAGTCCAGCACGGAATTCAGCGTTACTCATGATGGTTGCTCCTCCTGTGGAAGGTCGATTATACCCCACGCCATCACTGTGCGGATCGTGTTTGCCTCCAACGCCCGAATCACGTCATACTATGCGCAGACTGGCTCACACCACATACGGAAACTCACCATGCGCATCTTCATCAGCTATTCACGCCACAACCGGGACGTGGCCGACGCCATCGCGAACGATCTGCGAGCGCGCGGCGCGGACGTGTTTATCGATTATCAGCGGCTCTCGGCGGGCGACTCGTTCCCCGACCGGTTGCGAGAGGAGATCACCGCCTGTGATGCGTTCGTGCTGCTGATGAGCGCGCAGTCAGCAGAGTCGCAGTGGGTGCAGGACGAGGAAATGCTCGCGCGCACCCTGGAAAAGCCGATCATCCCGGTGAAGGTGGACGATCTCGATATTGTGCGCTCCCCGTTCTGGCGCTGCCTGCGCCTCAATTGGGTGTTGTGGGATGGTGATGCGGTAGGGGCGGCGCTCGGACGGATTGGGTCGGCACTGGGATTGGAGTATATCGACACAAGAGCTGGGGCGCTGAGACAGATCGCGTCGGCGTTTGAGTTGGGTGAGGCGGCATCCGTAGGGGGAGGGCAAGCCCTCCCCAGGGCGACGCAAGCATCGCCCCTACAAGACACCTGGGAACGTCTACCTTTTGAACCGGAAACGGTGCTGGTTCCGGCGGGGCCGTTCCTGATGGGCAGCACAGCGGAACACGTCGCGCAGTTGAGGGCGCAGGGCTTCGATTGGCCGGAAGAGTCCGAACAGCCGCAGCACACACTCACACTGCCGGACTACCACATTGGCAAATACCCGGTGACGGTGGGCGAATTCCGTGCGTTTGTCGAGGGGGGTGGTTATATGGAACAACGATTCTGGACAGAAGTGGGTTGGAGATGCCGCGAAAACAACAATTGGACTGCGCCGCGTTATTGGGACGAGGAAAAGTGGATCGGCGACGACCGGCTGCCTGTGGTGGGCGTAAGTTGGTATGAGACAGCGGCTTATGTGCAATGGTTGCGTGAGGCGACTAGGCGCGATTACCGTCTGCCAATCGAGGCGGAATGGGAGAAAGCGGCGCGGGGTACGGATGGGCGCATCTATCCCTGGGGTAACGAGTGGCGCGACGGTGTATGCAATACAAGCAAAGCCAGGATTGAACGCACCAGTCCGGTGGGGAAATACAGTCCACACGGAGACAGTCCTTACGAAGCGGTGGATATGATTGGCAATGTGTCGGAATGGTGCGTGTCGAAGTGGCGTGATAATTACAGTATGCCAGAGGATAACGAGTTGGCAGGTATGGAGTCGCGGTGTTTGCGGGGCGGCTCGTGGGCTCGCGGCACACAGCAGGCGCGTTGTGCTTCGCGCTTCAAAAGCACCCCGGACTATGGGAGCAGTCTCGGAAGTTTTCGTGTGTGTGCGGGTGTTAGTGCTGTGTCATAGCCGCGAATCCCACACTAAAAAAACGGGCGATCCCACCCTCGGATCGCCCGCTGCATGTCTGCACATCGGTGCGCGTTACGCCTCGTCTGTGGCGTCTTCGTCCGCGTCGTGATGCGGGTGGTCGTGATGGCCGTGATGCCCCTGCCCACGTCCACCCTGCCCGCGTCCCTGCCCACGTCCCTGTCCTTGGCCGCGTCCCTGTCCCTGACTGCGTCCGTGTCCACGACCGCGCTTGTGCTTGGGACCATGATCTTCGTGGTCATCGTCGTCATCCCACATCCAGGGCGGGGCGAAGCGCATCATGAAACGGCGACCGCGCATCCAGGGCGGTCCGAACGGCATCCCGTGCCCGAAGCCATGCCCGTGTCCCATGCCGCGCGGGTCGAGGCCCATCACCCACTCGCGTAGTTGTTCCTTGTCGCCTTTGATCTCGATGCGGAAACCGTCGTCGGTCTCGATGATGCGGAATTCTTGCAGAACTTTCTCAGTCATTGTGTGTCTCCTTGTGTGTTTTGTCGTTTGTTTGTCGTGGGCGTATTGATGCAATTTTAGTAATAAGCGCGGATATCCCGGTGAGCGCAGAACGGCCTCACCCCCCTCGGTCCCCCCTCTCCATCCAAGATGGTTCAATCTCGCTGGCGCTCGACAGAACCTAT
>CBEVZO010000697.1:0-2687 GCA_965554365.1 uncultured Anaerolineae bacterium | reverse complement strand
CAACTGCCTGCAACGCGATCTGGCCCGGCACATTCACCGCCGCCACGATCACACTGCCATTGTCCGAAAGCGCACTCGCGCTCAGTGGATCGCCGTCAGGATCAAATGCGTTGTACGGCACGTCCAGCAGATCGCCCACATTCAGCGTCTGCGGGGCCAGCGCATCGACTGTCGGTGGGTTGTTCGGCGCATTGACTGTTACCGTGAACGGCATACTCACGGTGGCGTTGTTACCATCATCCACCGTAAGCATCACAGTGGCAGTCCCTGCGCTGACACCCATCAGCGTAATCGTGCCAGGTGCGTTAATCGCAGGTGTCACTACACCGGGATTGTCTGAGATCACCGACTCAATCAACGTATCGCCGTCAGGATCAATCGCCGTATACGGCACATCCAACGTACCGCCTGCGGTCAGTGTTTGCGGAAAGATTGTCTCAACGGTCGGAGGCAAATTCACCGCTGCGACCGACACTGTGAACGTCGCCTCTACTGTGGGATTGTTCCCGTCGTTCACCCCCAATGTAATAGTGGCTGTTCCGTCATTGATGCCGGTCAGTGTGATCGTCCCCGACACATTGAGCGCCGCTGCCACCACACCGGGATTATCCGATGCGACTGTTTCGATCAGCGCATCAGCTTCGGGGTCGATGACCGTGTAATTCACGTCACGCGCTTCGCCAACACTCATCGTCTGCGGCGCGATGGGGTCAATCGTCGGGGCGACATTGCCCTGCACGACTGTCACCGGGAACGTGATAATCGTCGGACCCGCCACGCTATCATCCACCGTCAGCGTAACTGTCGCAGGCCCCGCCGCGATTGCCACAAGTTGGATCGTGCCTTCCACAGTGATCGTCGCCGTCACCACGCTCGGCGTATCCGAGCTTGCCCCGTGCAGCATCACATCGCCATCGGGATCAAAGGCGACATAGGCCACGTTCAACACATCGCCTGCGCTGAGCGTCTGCGCGGGAATGGTATTGACCGTAGGCGACTGGTTCGGCTGTCCCACTTCTACCTGGAACGTCGTTTTGATCGCCGCCGCTTTGTCGTCCATCACGGTGATAGTCACATTAGTCGTACCCACCGCGACGCCGTTCAGTCGCACTGTCGTGGCATCCAACGGCGCAGCCGTCACAATCATGTTATCGCTCGACACAGCACTTAGCGTGAGCGGATCGCCGTCCGGGTCAAACGCGGAAACGGGTATATCTAGCGCCTGTCCCACATCAAGCATTTGTGCAGAGATCACGCTGATGATCGGAGCCTGGTTCAACCCTTCGCCCGTCACGACAAACGCCGTGCTGACCAACCCCTCATTGTTGTCGTTGGCCGTCACAGTGATAATCGCAGAACCGGCAGTCACCCCCGTAACAGTGATCTGCGCTGGTCCCGTCACGTTCACCGCCGCAATCGCGTCGTTGCTGGACGTGACAAACAGATTGACCACATCACCATCAGGATCGCTGGTTATCACCGGGATATTGATCGCGGAACCAGCGTTCACTTGCTGGCTAGGGATCGGGTCGATGCGCGGGGGACGGTTAGGCCGAGGCGTTAAAGTGGCCGTCGGCACTTGCGTTGGCGCGCGGTTGGAAATACGCAGCCCCGTAGACCGCGCTTCCAGTTCGGTCCCGTCATTCAACCACACATGCACACGGAGTTGGTAAGCACCATCATTGAGACTGGTAGTGTTCCAACTACCCAGCGCACCGTTGATCACCGGCTGCGTGCGTGGAGACATCAGAGGATACCAAAAATTACCCGGATTCGGATCAGGGCCATATTCGAGCGCGTACTGCAAAAAGCGCGGATGACTCGCACTCCCCACGATGGTGATGTAGCCCGCGAGTTGGCTGCCGCTGACAGGATACGAGAGCCGCACATCATAGGGATAGGTAGTCGCTGTCGGCTGCGCCGGAAATGCGGGGAACGGCGTTGATGTAGGCGCAAGCGCGATACGCGTCATCGTAGGCACAGGCTGCACGCCACTGCCTGGTATGAGCGTGGGGAAAGGTGTAAGCGTTGGGAATGGTGTTGTTGTCGCAAAGGGCGTATTCGTGACCGGTACGGTGGGTTCGACGTTCGAATCCTTGTCGTCGTCACCACCGGACAGGCTGCACGCCGTCCCTATAAACGTAAACAGCACCAACACCAGCCCCAACCGGACCAGTGAGGAGCGTCGGAACAATTGCATGATGGGTCACCTTCCATTCAGAAATTAACCGGCCCATGAAGTACGAAATCAGGACCTACGATCAAGTGTGGTTGTATCCAGTATGAAGGTGATTGTACAACTGTTGCAGTACCCGTACAACGCGCCCACTGTACGCATAATAAACGCTCGCCCAACCCCGCCCCTCTGTATCGCGCTATACCAAATGCAAAAACGGCGCGTGCTGCGCCGTTCCTGAAGCTACCCGTGTCCCCAGCGTTAGCGGGTGGGGCGTGTGGTCCCGCTGGGCTGTGGTGAATCGTTTTTGGAGGTTGCGACAACAAGCGCAGGGCATTCGCGGCTCAGATGCCAGCCTAACTTCTCCACATTCGGAAGCGGTTTGCCACAATGGGGGCAGAGTGTCTTGGACATTGCAGACTTCTTTCTCAATGTGCGTATTTAACCAACCAGACAACTAGTACTCAGTCAATCTGAAATAGACGGATAAAGGCGATGCAACTTCACACGA
>CBEVZO010000696.1:0-2690 GCA_965554365.1 uncultured Anaerolineae bacterium | reverse complement strand
GATGCCCCCACAGATGCGACGCATCGCGGAGTTCAGCCTCGCCGCCGTGAATCCACAAATACACCGGCTGTTCTGCCCGCCCCTGGATAACCACGCCGTCGAATCCGGCGAATTTCAGTTCAGCGGGCCAAAAGCCGCCGCACTGCGAGTCTCCGACCATGCCTGTCAGCGGCGACCGCGCGACCGCTGTCATACGGCTTTGCCCGGAGATCGGCACGCCGGTCAGAACGCTGTCCATCAGGGCAAGTGTGTTTTCCGGGGCCAACGGTTCGGTGCCGGGTGGTGTATTCTTGAGCAAGTAATACAAGCCCATCGCACTGCCACCCATATATGTGCGATAAAACACTTCGTCGGGTTCTTCGACCGTGAGGTGGCTGGTGGTGAGATTGACGTGCAGGATTCTGCCGTGATAACCGTAAGGCATCTCAGTCCTTCCTTTTGCGGCATGGAGTTGTTTGGTCAGAGGCACAGGGAAGCAAACACCGGAAGTGGCGCATGGTAGATTGCGCCAGCGTGCGCGCTGGTGAATAGCGCAAAATGCGTGTAAGATCGTGTTTATATTCAAACATTTTCATCAACCAAAACATTCTTGAACCCAAAGGATTTTCTTGCTATGCACAAAGATGTGAAACTGGCAATCGCAATTCTTAATGGCTACCCAAGGCCCAGTCGGGACTGTTTTGATGCCTCTGATGTAGGACATCCCCACGATATGTATGCAGACTTTTTGCGGCGCTATGTCCCGGCGGCGACGGTGGACTTCATCTTTGTGGCCGATCTGGATTCCACTCTGCCCACTGGCACCAACCTGAACTCCTATGACGCCTATATCTGGACCGGTTCTGATCTGACGATGTACCACACCGACGATGCACGTGTCACGCGGCAGGTGGAGCTTGCTCGTGCAATTTATGCCGCTGGAATACCCATGTATGGAAGCTGCTGGGGCATCCAGATGGCGGACTACGCGGCAGGCGGCGAAGTCCGCAAAAACCCGCGTGGACGCGAATGGAGCATTGCCTGCGGCATCACCCGCACCGCCGCCGGAAAAACACACCCTCTCCTGCGCGGCAAGACGGATGTATACGACGGTTTCATCATGCACCTAGACGAGATCGTGTCGCTGCCCCCCGGCGCAGTGCTGCTGGCAGCCAACGACCATACGCATATCCAGGCACTGGAAGTCAAACACAAGAACGGAACCTTCTGGGCGACACAATATCACCCGGAATACAATTTCTACGAAATGGCCCGCTTGATTCAGGCGCGCGCTGCACCGCTGGTGAAAGAAGGCTTCTTCGCGACCACGAACGCGGTACAGGACTACGCCGATGCTATGTTTTCCCTGGCGCAGCACCCGAACGACCCTGCGCTGCGCGCGCGTTTCAATGTCGAAGCAGCCATCAGCGATCCTGACATCCGCGAAACTGAGTTGCGCAACTGGATCAATTTTCTGGTCATTCCATCACACAACGCGTGACAATGATCCTATGTGCGAACTTGCGCTTAGGCTAAAATGGGAATTTGCTTGTACACGATGATAGTCTCAACTTGCGCTTTGTGCTAACTTCAACATAATTCAACATAAATACGCTGTGTTATGTTTGAATTATAACACAAATTCGAGATTTGGAATGCAACTACATGAACGCACACGAACGCCAAAAAATTATTCTCCAACTGATCACGGAAAAAGGTGCAGTCACGGTATCCGATCTGTGTGAGCAACTCGGTGTTTCAGACATGACGATTCGCCGTGATCTTTCTGTACTGGAACAAGCCAGCCTGCTGCGGCGGATTCATGGTGGTGCAGTCAGTGCGCGCGGACGCAGTTATGAGCCGCCCGTACTGGCCCGTGTCCAAGAAGCGCGCGCCGCCAAGCAGGTCATCGGTCACTATGCGGCCTCGCTCGTGCATGAAGGCGACAGCATAGCGATTGATATCGGCACAACCACGCTCGAGCTCGCCCGGAACCTCATCAGTCTGCGTGACATCACCGTGGTCACCAACAGCCTGCCTATCGCCAATATCCTGACCGACCAACCAGGCATCCGCCTGATGGTATGCGGCGGAATTATCAGACCCGGAGAACATTCCTTGATCGGTCCAGTAGCAGAATACACATTCAGCCGCTTTTACGTGGATATTGCCTTCATTGGCATTGGCGGCGTAGACCTTGAAGCGGGATTGACCGAATACAATCTGGACGATGCCGAAGTCAAACGCCATATGATCCGCAACAGCCAGCGATGCGTGTTATTAACTGACAGCCGCAAGTTTGGCCTTAAAACCTTTGCCCACGTAGCCTCGTTGGATGTCGTGGACGACATTGTGACAGATGATGCGCTTGATCCCACCTTTCGTGAAGCGTTGGAAAGAACAGGAATCAATGTACACGTCGTGCCTGTAGCTGAGGTAGAGTAGTGTCATGCAAACTAAAGTGATCCTGATCGTTTTTGATGGTTGCCGTCCCGACGCACTGGCGCAGGCTCATACGCCAACAGTGGATGTACTGAGGCGTGCAGGAGCCTATACATGGTCAGCGCAAACTGTTGTGCCGAGTTGGACGCTGCCTACGCATATGTCAATGTTTCGCGGTGTCTCGCCGGAAAAACACGGCGTACAGGATAACAAATTTCGCGTCTCAGCTAATGCCTTTCCGAGCATTTTTGACGTGGCACATCAAGCCC
>CBEVZO010000695.1:0-2708 GCA_965554365.1 uncultured Anaerolineae bacterium | reverse complement strand
GTAGCACCCGCCGCAGCGCAGGGGCCGTCGGGCGAGTTGGAGATTTTCTCGTGGTGGGCTGGCGATGAAGGGCCGGCACTCCAGGCGCTGATCGATGAGTACCAGGCGCTGTACCCGGATGTGACGGTCAACAACGCGACCGTGACGGGTGGCGCTGGTGTGAACGCGCGTGCGGTCCTCAAGACGCGCATGTTGGGCGGCGACCCGCCGGACACGTTCCAGGTACACGCCGGTCAAGAACTGATCGGGACCTGGGTGGTGGCGGATCGTATGGAAGACCTGACATTCCTGTTCGAGGAGGAGGGCTGGACCGAGAAGTACCCCGCCGGTTTGCTGGACCTGATCAGCACGGATGAGGGTATCTGGTCGGTGCCGGTGAACATCCACCGCTCGAACGTGCTGTGGTACTCGCCTGCGAAGATCGAAGAGTTGGGCATTGGCGTGCCAGCAAGCTGGGGCGAGTTCTTGGAAGTGTGCCCGACGCTGCAAGACGCAGGTGTGATTCCGTTGGTGGTGGGTGAGAACTGGACCGTGAACCACCTGTGGGAGAGCGTGGCGCTGGCCGAGTTGGGTGTTGAGGGCTGGGGCGCGCTGTGGACCGGCGAAAAGTCCTGGACCGACGACGATGTGGTCGCGATGTGGGAAACGTTCGGGATGATCCTGGACTGCACGAACATCGATGTGGACGCCGCGACGTTGTCCTGGCAGCAGGCGACGGACAAGATGGTGGCTGGTGAAGCCGCGTTCAATGTGATGGGCGACTGGGCTGCCGGGTACATGTTCACCACGTTGGAACTGGAACCGGGTGTGGACTTCGGCTGGGCCGCTGCACCGGGGACCGAGGGCTTGTTCATGATGCTGTCGGACAGCTTCGGGCTACCCCAGGACGTGAAGAACCGTGACGCGGCGGTGGAATGGCTGCGGCTGCTGGGGTCGGCGCAGGGGCAGGATATCTTCAACCCGCTGAAGGGGTCGATTGCGGCGCATCTGGACACCGACTTGACGCTGTACAACGCCTACCTGCAATCCGCAGCAGCGGACTGGCAAGCCGACGAGGTCGTGGGCAGCCTGGTGCATGGTGCGGTTGCCAACGAGCGGTTCAGCGGCGAGTTCGGCACAGTGATGGAAATCTACCTGATCTCGCGTGATCCGATGGCGGCAGCGAATGCGGCCCAGGCTATCGCAGGCCAGGCCGGTATCGGTGAGTAAGACGCTCAACACACTCCTGAACAGGAGTGCATGTTGACATAGCACTTTGTGAGGTCCCTGCGAACGTTTAGCAGGGACCTCGAACTGAAAAGCACTTACGCCACACAACAAAAACGAGGTTTGGAGAGATGGAAGTTACTCTTAGTCCACCACGCGTGCAACTCGCACGGGCGCAAACAGCTTTGAGACGTATCAATCGTGACCGCCTGTTTGCCATTCTGATGATCCTGCCATCCATTGTGCTGCTGGCGATCTTTGTCTACGGTTTTATCGGTCAGACGTTCGCCTGGTCACTCACCGACTGGTCTGGGATGGAAGCGAACCCGGACAAAACCTATGTCGGCCTGGACAACTATAAGATGCTGTTCAGCGATTTTGGTGGGTTTCGGTTCCGGCTAGAGTTGGTCAATACCTTCTTCTTCACGGTGTTTTTTGTCCTGGGATGTTTGGGGCTAGGGTTCATCTTAGCGGTGGCGCTCGATCAAAACATCAAGGGCGAAGGTTTTTTCCGAACTGTGTTTTTGTTCCCCTTTGCGTTGTCCTTTGCCGTGACGGGTACGACGTGGCGCTGGTTGTTGCATCCCAAAGGCGGCATCAACGCGTTGCCGACTATGTTGGGGCTGGATGCGCTGGATTTTGCCTGGCTCAACGACCGTAAACCGTATGCGTTCAACTGGCACGAACTGCCGATCCTTACCCTGGTATTGGTCATAGGCTTGCTCGTGTTTGTGTTGGCGCAGTACATCCGGCGGCGCAGGTTTCTGGCGACGTTTTTTGCTGGTATTCCAATCAGCCTTATTTTCATGTGGATGCTCTCGGATTGGCTCGCCTGGGATGCCGAGAATCCCTACATGCACAGTACATTCAACTGGCAGGACGTGCCACGTTATTTGACGGCGATGATTGTGATCGGATGCTTGCTCTATCTCGTGCATTTTCTGCGCCAGGGGCGGCGGCGTGCGGCTATCTTGATGAGCGTGCCCGCCCTGGGAATATTGGGTTGGTATGCGGCCAACGGCCCGGCTCAGGTTCCCAACGTGATATTTCCTGAACGGTTGGGGTTCAACGCGGCGCTGATCGGTATTCTCATCCCGGCGATCTGGCAGCTTTCGGGTTACACGATGGCGATTTATCTGGCGGGCATTCGTGGTATTCCGGAGGAAATGCGTGAGGCGGCGCGCGTCGATGGCTGCACCGAGTGGGAAGTCTATATCAAGATTGTGCTGCCGATGCTGCGTCCGGTCACGTTGAGCGCGGCGATTGTGCTGGGCCATATTTCGCTCAAAGTCTTCGATTTGATTTTCGCGATGGTGGGCACGGATTATTTGCCGGTGAGTGTGCCGGGTGTGCAGGTATACACGACTATGTTCCGCAGCAACAAGTTCGCGATTGGCAGTACTATCGCGATGGTGCTGCTGATCCTTGTGGCGTCTGTGATTGTGCCATACCTCGCGACTTCGCTGCGTTCGGAACACGAGGGTTAGGGGGATATCATGACT
>CBEVZO010000694.1:0-2713 GCA_965554365.1 uncultured Anaerolineae bacterium | reverse complement strand
GTTGATTGGTGAGACCAAATTCTTCTGGGATACCGTATAAAAAGTCATCGATTAAATGGGGGGCGGAAAAGAAGACCAGCACCAACCCCACACCGATAACGAGATTACTCCAATTACTCCGCTTGTCCATAGTGCAGCATTCTCCATAGCAAAATAACCTGTACGCAGATCAACGCGGACACCTGGACCAAATATAACAGACGCAAAGACGTAAGCGATAAAAAACCTGAGGCGCTGGTTGCTACGCTGTTAGCTGCACCGCAGGTGCTTTCTTGTGTACGGGCACAACGTTGTCTAGCTAAACGTTACGTAAAATTTACATAATAATTTTGCTTTATCAAGGTAATATGTTGATTTTTGTGATGCATAACGGTATGCTGAGGGCGGGTGTTTATGCACAACAGGAGAAATTTCATGCAAACGTACGATTTTGCGCCCAAGCTGGCGCGCGTCCTGACCGAGTATTGCCGCCCGGTCGGGGACGGCGACTACGTGTTGATCAACGGATCGACCACCGCGACGCCCCTCGTGGAAGCGTTGTTTGCGGCGGTGCTGGATCGCGGCGGGCTGCCCACCGTGATGCTAGGGTTGCCGGGGCTGCTCAACGGCTACGTGCGCCATATACACACGGACGCGCAGTACACGTTCATCGATCCAGGAACGCGCGCCCGCTATGAGCAGGCGGATATGATCTTCACGATCATGGCGCCGAACAACACCAAAGAACTCTCGCGCGTGCCGGTGGACAAGCTGCAACGTTTCCAGCAGGGCCGCCGGGAACTCACCGAGCTGTATCTGGGCCGCTGCGCCGATGACTCGCTGCGCTGGAACATCACCGCGTGGCCGACAGAGGCCGCCGCGCAAGAAGCCGAAATGAGCCTGACCGACTACACCGAATTCATGTACCGCGCGTGTGGCCTGGATCAGGACGACCCGGTGGCGTATTGGACCGCACTGCGCGACCGGCAGGCGACACTCGTCGCGTGGTTAGCCGGCAAGCAGTGCGCCGAAGTCAAAGGGCCGGGCGTTGATCTGACGTTCGACTTCGGTGGACGGTCGTGGGTCAACTCGCATGGTGTGAAGAATTTCCCCGACGGCGAAGTCTTCACCAGCCCCATCGAAGACACGATGAACGGGCGGATCGAGTTCAGCTATCCCACCAATTACATGGGACGGAGCGCGGAAGGTGTGAAGCTCACGTTCAAGGACGGTGTGGTGGTCGAGGCCAGCGCCGAAAAGGGCGAAGACCTGCTGTTGAGCCAACTCGACATGGACGAGGGCGCGCGGCGTGTGGGTGAATTCGCCGTCGGCACGAACACCGGGATCAAGGAGTTCACCGGGGGCATTCTGTTCGATGAGAAGATCGGCGGCACGATTCACCTGGCGCTTGGTGAAGGCATTGCAGAATCCGGCGGCGTGAACAAGAGCGCGATCCATTGGGATATCGTGCATGGTATGCAGGATGGCGGCGAAATCTGGATCGACGGTACGTTGTTCTACAAGGACGGCGAGTTCCAGGTAGGGTAGGTAACGATCGTCGCCTCTTGTCCGATTGAATGAATCCCCGTGCTGACGATGGTGCGGGGACATTGTCCGTGGGAGGAGCAAGGAACGATGCAACACGATTATGCAGCGAAACTGGCACGCGTACTCACGCACTACTGTGTTCCGATTGCACCGGGGCAACTGGTCGTGGTCATGACCTCAACCGCCGCCGAACCGCTGATCGAGGCGCTGCTAGCGGCGGTGATGGAGCGCAGCGGGCATCTGGAAACGCGATTACAAACGACGAACTCACGCGAGGTTTTCATGGCGCGCGCGACAGACGCTCACATGGCCTATGTGAGTCCGATCTATATGGCGCAGGGGGAACACATCGACGTGCTGTTCCGCATCGATGCGCCGCACAACACGAAGGCGTTGTCCACCGTCGATCCGTTATGGGTAGCACGCCGCCGCAAAGCGCTACAACCCTATCAGGATGTGTATCAGCGGCGCGTAGAGGCGGGCGACATCCGCTATTGCATTTCTGTGTGGCCGACGTTGGCGTTGGCGCAAGACGCCGAGATGGGCTTTTTGGAATACACGGCGTTTTTCTTCAAGGCGGCGGGGCTGAATCGGGACGATCCGGTGGCGTATTGGCAAGCGCTCCGTGATCAGCAGCAACGGTTGGTGCAGTGGTTGGCGGGCAAAACGCATGTCGAAGTGCGTGGGCCGGGCATCGACATGACGTTCGATTTCGGGGGACGAATGTGGGTCAGTTGTCACGGCGACGGCAACTTCCCTGATGGCGAAATCTACACCAGCCCGGTCGATGACTCGGTGAACGGGCATGTTGAGTTCAATCTGCCGACGATCTACGCCGGGCGTGAGGTGACAGGGGTTCGACTCACATTTAAGGATGGCGTGGTGGTGGAGGCGTCGGCGGAGAAAGGTGAGGATTTCCTGCTGGCGCAACTGGCAGCAGACGAGGGTGCAAAACGACTCGGTGAATTCGCGATTGGCACGAACTGGGGCGTGGACCGTGTGACGGGCAATACGCTGCTCAATGAGAAGATGGGCGGCACGATCCACATGGCGCTGGGCGGCGCGCTGGAACCTGCCGGGGGCATCAACCAGAGCGTGATCCACTGGGACATGGTGCATGATATGCGTGACGGCGGCGAGGTCTGGGTCGATGGCACGCTGTTCTATAAGGCGGGCGAGTTCCAGG
>CBEVZO010000693.1:0-2718 GCA_965554365.1 uncultured Anaerolineae bacterium | reverse complement strand
GTAGGTGACGGTGGTACTCATATAGCCCATGTTCTTGCGGTCGCCGATGATCGCATTCTCACTGACTTGCGCAGCAATGCGTTTATCCACCGGTACAGATTCCCCAGTCAGTGAGGCTTCGTCTACTTTCAGATTCACCGCTTCCGTCAGGCGCACATCCGCCGGGATGTAGTTCCCCGCTTCCAGCACTACCACATCCCCCGGCACGACGTCATTTGCCGGAATAACCACCTGATGTCCATCACGAATCACAGTCGCGTCCGGTGAGGAGAGTTTGCGCAGCGCCGCGAGCGCTTCCTCAGCTTGCCCTTCCTGGATCACGCCCAGCGCCGCGTTGAGCAGCACAATCGCCGAGATCGCAGCCGCTTCCACCCAATCGCCTAAGGCTGCCGACAGCACTGCCGCGAAGATCAGAATGTAGATCACAAAGCTCTGAAACTGTGCTAACAATCGCTGCCAGAACGTAGCGCGTGGCTGCTCACGCAGTGCGTTGGGGCCGTATTGTTCCAGGCGTTGCTGTGCTTCGGCTGTCGTCAAGCCTTTCTCTGCGTTCGTGTCCAGCGCCGTGAGCGCGTTATCAAGTGGTATGGCGTGCCATGCGGATGTCGTTTTTGCATCGTTCATGGGGCGAAGTTGTCCTTACTCTGGAGGTAGAATTGCTCTCAAGCGGGCATTATACTACCATAGTCCTGCGAAATAAACCCGACCGCGTCCCCTAAAAGTTAGGGGAAAATGCTGGTTTCATGATATGTGTTATGCGGTGTATGCTGTGCTATAATCTACTCATTCATGGAACATCTGTTCAATGGTGTGAAAGTCTACTATGTCCACACATTTCCTACAGGGTCCGGCAGGGACTGGCAAAACGGCGCAAGCCATTCAACATATTCGCGGTCTGTTGGATGACGGCGTTCCTGCGCAACATATGCTCGTGTTAGTCCCTCAGCGCGCATTGGGACAACCTTACCACGTGGCGTTTGCCGAACGGGGTTGGCCCAGCGGCGCGCAGATTGACGTGGCAACGTTAGGTGGTCTGGCTCGGCGTGGTCTGGAAATTTTTTGGCCGCTGATCGCTGAAAAAGCGGGTTTCGCGCACCCTCGCCGTGAGCCAGTCTTTTTGACCATCGAAACGGCCCAATACTACATGGCGCGTTTCGTGAACGAGACCATCAAGTCTGGTATCTTCGACAGTGTGAGTATGCGCCCCTTCGCGATTATGCGCCAGACGCTCGACAACCTCTCCAAAGCTGCCGTCAACGGGTTTGCACTCAGCGCACTTGCGGAACGCCTGACAGCGGCCTGGGGTGATCGCCATTCGAGCCGCCCGCCAGTCTATCGCGCCTCGCAGCAGCTAGCCGAGGATTTCCGCGCGCATTGTCTGGCACACAATCTCCTCGATTTTTCCCTGCAAATCGAGATTTTTATGCGCTATTTGCTCCACGAGCCGCTGTACAATCAGTATACACGCACGCGTTACCGGCATTTGGTGGTGGACAATCTAGAGGAGAATTTCCCGGTCGTCGCTGATTATGTGCGTTGGCTGTGGGATGATCTCGAAACCGCGCTGCTTCTTTACGACACAGACGGTGGCTACCGCGTATTCCTCGGCGCGGACCCTGTGCTGATGCACACCTTGAGCGATTTGTGTGCTGCGGTTGAAGAAGCAACTGAGCCAGTAGGATCGGAGCCTCCCCTTGTTGCGCTGGCTCAAGAGATTGATGTGTTGCTTGATCCTGATTCATCCACAGATGAGGTCGAATTGTCCGCTAATCCTCGCGCTGGTTTCACTTTCGCATCCGAGGAACACAGATTCTATCCGCAGATGATAGACTGGGTGGTGGATGCGATCACCGATCTCACCAACGATGGTGTTTCCCCGCAAGAGATTGTGGTTCTCGCGCCGTTCTTGGGCGATTCGCTGCGTTTTGCACTGGTGACGAGACTCAGTGAGCGCGGTATCCCGACGGTATCGCATCGTCCCTCGCGCGCGGTGCGTGATGAAGCGCCTGCTCGCGCCGTCCTGACACTCATGGCGTTGGCATATCCCGAATGGGGGTTCCAACCACCCACACAGGATGTTGCCGACACACTTCAACAAGCGATTGATGAACTGGACCCCGTGCGGGCGTGGCTCCTGGCGCAAATCGTGTACCGGCCTGGCCGCGAAGAACTGGGAACGTTTGACGCGATCCAGCCCTACGCTCAGGAGCGCATCACCTACGCCGCCGGGGAAAAGTTCGAACGTTTGCGCGCGTGGTTGCTTGCTTATCGCGCGGACGAAATCGACATTCCCCCCGATCATTTCCTGAGCCGCATTTTCGGCGAATTGTTGGCGCAGCCCGGTTATGGCTTTCACACCAATCTTGATGCTGGCCGCGTGGTCGCACAATTAGTTGAGTCGGCGCAGAAGTTTCGCCGCACGCTGTATCCACGCGGCACGGATGACTGGTTGGACGTGTCCCGCGAATACTACGAGTTGGTGCATCAAGGACTATTGGCCGCGTTGTATGTCGCGAGTTGGCGTGAGGAACAGCGCGACGCCGTTTTTCTCGCGCCCGCCTACACGTTTCTCATGCGCAACCGCTGGGTAGATTACCAATTTTGGCTCGATCTCGGCAGCAGACAGTGGGGGGAACGTCTTGAACAACCGCTGACGCATCCCTATGTGTTGCAGCGCCGATATTCCCATCCTCAGGTCTGGACAGATGACATGGAACT
>CBEVZO010000692.1:0-2719 GCA_965554365.1 uncultured Anaerolineae bacterium | reverse complement strand
GTAGCGGCAACGATGCCCGGTCAAGTGTTGGACGCCGCGAAAAAAGATCGCAGCGCGCGGATGTTGGCGCTCTCGGAGGATGGGGCGCAGCGGTTCGCCGCGCAATTTGTGGGGCGTGAACTGCCGGTGCTGTGGGAACAAGTGACAGGCGCATCGGACGCGGGCTTGCATAACGTAGGGCTGACCGACAATTACTTGCGCGTAGAACTCGCTGCGCCTGCTGCCTTGACGAACACCATCACCACTGTGCGCATTACTGGCGTCACCTCAAAGGGCCTGCGCGCAGAAGCCTTCGCGGCGGCGTGTTAACTCTCTCTGCAAAGGACACCTCATGCGTTGTATATTCTGTGACATTGCGTCCGGCAAGCAGAAAGCCAAGATAGTCTATGAAGACGATCTGGCGGTCGCGTTTCATGACATTGATCCCAAAGCGCCGACGCATATTCTGATCATTCCCCGCGCACATATCGAAGGTCCGCTGAGTGTGGATGACTCGAATGCAGTGATCATTGGGCATTTGGTGACGGTCGCGGCAAAGGTGGCGCAGCAGGTTGGCATCGCGAACGGTGGTTATCGTTTGGTCGTTAACCAGGGTCAGAACGGCGGGCAGTCGGTGTTTCATTTCCACTTTCATCTATTCGGTGGACGCCGGTTGTCGTGGCCGCCCGGCTAACTCCCTGGGGGGTTGGGGTTTGGCGCAAGCTGCCGACCGCCGCTATAATGCGGGGCAGTTGGCCCAAAGAGAAAGAGATAGCAGAATGCACCCTAAAGACCAGATTAACGACGATTTGAAGACCGCGATGAAGTCCGGCGATACCCAACGCCGCGATATCCTGCGGTTGCTGATGGCGGCGTTTAAGCAGGTGGAAGTCGATAAGCGGATAGAACTCTCCCCTGATGATGTGCTGAGCGTGCTGATGAGCGAAGCCAAGAAATACCGCGAAACCATTGAGGAAAAAGAGGAGTCTGGGCGCACCGAGGGCATTGAAGACGAGCAGTTTGCGCTGTCGGTGATCGAAGCGTATTTGCCTGAGCAGATCAGCCGCGAGGAGATCGAGGTATTGGCGCGCGCAGCTATCGCCGAGACGGGCGCGACCATGCCCAAACAGATGGGCCAGGTGATGAAGGTGCTGATGCCGCGTCTTAAAGGTCAGGCCGACGGTAAACTTGTCAATACGGTGGTGCGTGAGTTGCTTGGCTAGTCCGTACGAGCGATGCTGAACGCCGTGCTGCTAAAGAAATCAGAGACCAGGTAGAGGGCGGGCGCAGCACAGCCCGCTTTCAGTTTGGTGGGGGCGCGATGATCTTCTTACAATTTTTCGCACGCAACCGACCTGCCTCGCTGCAAGAATTTTGGCAGCGTAGTGTATACGTGTTGTTGTTCAGTGTGTTTGTACTCAGCGGCGCATTGATTATGGCTGCCGACGCGTTAGTCCCATCCCAGCGCAAAGTCGGGTTGGCGGTTAACGACGTAGCCCCGCGTGGTTTGTTGGCTCCGCGCAGCCTGACTTACGAGAGTGAGGTGTTGACCCAGGACCAACGGGACGCTGAAATGGCGACTGTGCGCGCGATATACGATCCCCCCGATCCTAACGTGCGGAGCGCACAGTTGCAGCTAGCCCAACAGATTCTTGACTTCATCGAGAACGTGCTGCACGATGATTTTGCGACCCCCGAACAACGGCAAACTGATCTCGAAGCGATCACCGAACTCAGTCTGAGCCAGCCGGTGCTGACCGCGCTGGTCGCGATTGAGGATGAAAATGAGTGGCGTGCGCTGGATGACCAGATCACCCGATTGCTGGAACGCGTGATGAGCGGGGAGGTTCGCGAAGACACGGTTCAGGCTGAGCGCGACGATCTGGAGTCGTTAATCAGCGCCAGTTATACCGAGACTGAAGTGCAAGTGATTACCGCCATCGCGGAAGACTTGATCCGGGTGAACACGTTTTATAACGAGGAATTGACCAACCAGGCGCGGCTTGAAGCGGCAAACAATGTCCCGGTGGAGGTACGCACGTTTGCCGAAGGGCAGATGATTATCCGCGAGGGCGAGATCGCGACGGCAGTGCATATTGAGGCGTTGGAGCAGTTTGGGCTGTTGGAAGCCACGCAGCGCAAAGTCGAACGGCTGCTTGGCGGCATGGTCGCTATGTTGCTGGTGGCCGTGATGTTAGGGGCTTATCTGCGCGGATATTACCCCAAGATTTTTGTCGATCCGCCGTTTATGCTGCTGCTGGCTGTGTTGTTTTTGGCGTTCTTGGCGGGCGCACAACTGATTGATCCAAATAATCGTGCCCAGCCTTATTATTTCCCGGCCTCAACGTTGGCGCTGTTGGTGATGACCCTGGTGGATATCCAATTGGCAGTGGTGGTGGCGATGGCGTTGGCCGCGATGGCAGGGTTCATGACGGGGAATTCGCTGGAATTCGCCGTGTTGATCGCGCTGGGTAGTACGATTAGTGTACTCAGCATGGGGCGCACCGACCGTCTGAATACTTATTTCCGGGCGGGGTTTGCAGCCGGTATTACGGGCGTGCTTATTGCGATCCTGTTTGCGCTGGGCACGGAAAACTCGCCCCCATTGATCACGGTATTTTGGCAGATTCTTGGCTCGTTGGCGAACGGGTTGTTCTCGGCGGCGTTGGCATTGATCGGGTTGTATGCCGTCAGCAGTTTCTTGAATATCCCCTATAGAGGAGCCAAAGGTAATATCCAG